>CAYHMF010000001.1:0-36907 GCA_964357655.1 Candidatus Woesearchaeota archaeon
ACAAGTTTAAAGTTTGCAAAATTAAGAAATCAGGCTATTTTTGCAAACTTCTCTAAGGATAACCAGTTGAGTAATTCTGTTGCTAAAACAAAAGTGTCTCATGGTAGAATTGAGACTGCTGTCAGAGTTAGAAATGCTAAAAATAAAAAAGAATTAGATTTAGAATTAAAGAGATTAAAAATTCTAAATCTAATAGACCATTCTTCTATTGGAGAGGACATTAAACTTCCAAATGAGATTAGGGCTTTTCAACAACTAATTTTAATAATAGGAAAACTAAATCTAAAAACTACTCGAGAAATTTTATTGGCTTGTAAAAAATTGGGATACAAGGGAGAGTTGGAAAGGTCTAGAATAAAATGTTTAATGTATTCATATAAAGATTTTTTTATTTTTGATAAACAAAAAGGATGGAAACTTACAAATAAAGGGCAAACAGAATTCTCAAGATTAAACCAATTCCTGTAGGCCACCTATTTTAGTGGATTTAACCTAATGGCCCCCAAGTTTATTTAATCGTAAATAACTTATCATCCTCGACGTCAAAAACATCCAACCGAACTCCAGCGTCAAGCCAGCCGTGCGCGTAGTTTATTGCGGCGAATGCATTTACCAAGTCGCTGTTTTTTTCAAAATGCTTTGCGTCTGAAAGATAATTTTCAACCATGTCAATAATTTCTTTTGCGTGCTGTTCTTTTCCCTTGATTATAGATTTCTTTGCAATTTTCAGTGCTTTGCTAGTTAAGTCATAATATTTTTCAATCTTTTGAGGGGTTATTGTGTTTTTCATAATTAAATTAAGAATTATTTGTTTTTAAATATTCATCTTGGAAATCTTTGGGTAGGGGGTCTTTGGAATTGCGGTGAAGTTAATGCTGGATTTAAAGTCATTTTTTTGATTATGAATTTTGACCCAATGGTGCCAGAGACAATTGCCGAGAGAATTAAATGTCCCCTAACTATTTCATGAACGCCTTCTTCAAATGGAATTTTGGCCTCGCTGAAGAATTTTTCTAATATGTCATTTATTTCTTTTTCATTGAGGATTAATTCTGTTTTGTTGATTCCTGTTTTAGTTCTGACAAGGATCCTTGTATTTGGGCCACTACATTCTACTGAACTAGTCATGGGATTATCCAGCAAGGGATTTAATTGCCCAACATCTATTTGCATCAGCGTCGGAGTTGGACGAATATGCTGAATATGCGGAGGCAATCTTGGTCTAGGAATTTGCAGTGGTCTGGAAGGATTAATCGCAGTTTGTCTAGTGATGCTTTTTTCATATTGACCTTCAGGAAATTTTTTTTGAATAGTTCCGAGAGGTTTTCCAAAAATTTTTTGAGGAGGAATAATTTTTTTAACTAAATTTTGTGGTTCATGTATTTTCTCGTCAACTTCTAGTTTTAGTGTTTTTTCAAATTTTTTAACTTCTTCAGAATTGGATTGTTTAATTAATGTTTTAACAAATTCATACCAAAAAAAGTTTCTGAACTCTTGGGAATTTAAAATATTCTCGTCAATTGATTCAAGAATTTTTGTCTGTGCCATTTATCTTGTTGGAGAATTTTCTTCATTGCCTATGTTTTGTTGAGTTTGATAACGTTCTCCTTGTTTTGGAAGAGGAGGGAATTCATTGGAAACTGATTTTTCATAAGTGCCAGGACCCATATTTTGAGGAGATGCTGGAGTTTGTCGTTGAGGTAAATTTTTTATGATTGGAATGTGAGCGATTTCCTGAGGAGGATTGTGAACTTCATGCAATAATGTCAAACCTTTTGCAAGAATTTTATCTTGGTCTATTAAGACATTTAATTTTTCTTCTATTCTTTTACTATCTCTGAAATCTTTTTCAGCAATTGATCTTGCCGACAATTCAAATAGTTCAACAAGCCTGGATATTTGTTTTGAAAGGTGTTCAAAATTCGAAGAAAAATTCACCATAATTTTTTGAAGAGTGATGAGATTTTGGTTGAGAATATGATTTGAGGATTCTGTCACATGGCTTACATTTTTAACATTACTTTTTCTTTTTGCAACTTTCCTCTTTTTTATCATAGTTTATTGAAGAGTTTGTTATTTAAAAAACTTTATTTTTAGAGTTATTGCCAATTTACCGCAAGTTCAACCCATAAATTAATAATTCACGACGAGCAGATTATCTCATTTAGAATAAACCTTTTATTTCTTTCCAAGTCTGCTAACAAAGGATTTTATGAATTGCTTGTTTTCTTCTTCATCTTGTTTACTTTGAACTTTTTTTATTGTGTAAAATACTATATTTTCTCTTTCGTGTTTTTCTGCTTTTACACTCGTCATAAGTTTTTCTTTTATTGATTCACTTATGAGGATTTCTTCGTCTGACAAAGTCGCTATTTTTTTCGCACCAGTTATCAGTGTTCCCATGCTCATGAATTTTAACTCTCTTCCTTCTTGTTCCCCGACGATTGCTCCAGAATTAATTGAAATCCCAAAGTTTATTGGCTGTCTGAATATTTTGTTGTGGGATTTAATAATTTCAGTTAATTTAATTGCTAAGTCTAATGCAGGACCTTCATTTTTGAGTGTTTTGGTTTCTGAAGGAACTAGCATGAAAAAGATATTTTCATTATTTTCATAAACTATTGCTTTGCCTTCTTCAGAGGCATTTTTAATTTTTTGCAATGTTTCTTCAATTCCTTCTTTTTGAGTTTTCACGTCAGTGAAATTTTTAATTTTTAAACAAACAACGCTTGCGTCTTGTTGCTTTCCTTTAATTGATAGTGAGAGAAATCCTCTGCTTGATGTATCGATTAATCCTTTTTTTGAATATTCTTTAGGTCTTTGAGAGGACCCTTCACTTTTTCTTATTATATTTCCCAAAAAACTTCTTTTGAAACCTTTTTTTGCAAACATAAAAATCATAAATCCTAAAACAGCCACAATAAACACCCATGCCAAAGGTTGTCGTGCCACAGTCACAATTCCTTTTTTTATTTCTTGAACATCAATTGCGTTTCCAGTTAACATAGCTCTTCCAGATATTTTATTACCGTTTTCGCTTAAAACTTCTATTGTGTACTCGCCATCTGGGGCAGTCAATAAATATTCAGTTGTATCGTCAATTCCAAGAGAAGTAGCAAGATATACTGGTGTGTCCCCTATTTTTATCACAACACTTTTATTGTAAGGAACATTTCCCTTGTTAGTTATTTCAAGAGTTTTGTTTATTAATTTAACTTCTATTTCTTGTTTTTCTTTTATGTTAAAATTCGATTCTGATGTTAGTTGATTTGACAATGCAAAAACTGTCCATTTGTTTGGAGGTTCGTTGTAAGCAATTGGGTATTCAAGAAATTTATCCGTCGCTATTTCTATTTGTTCATGAATTAAATTTGTTTCGTCTTTTATTGATATAACTGAATTTGAAGGCATTTTTTCTCCTGATTGGTCATGCAGAATTGTTTTAACTTTGAGATTTGTTCCTGGTTCTACTTCGGAGGTTTCAAAAATTATTTCCAAACTTGTTGGAACTTGAATCACTAAAGCATTATAATTTATGAATCCATTGTTAGAAATTTCTTCCTCGCTTTCTTTTTCATAAACATTTATTGCAATTAAATACTGGCCAGCTTTGAGGTTTTTAGGGGCAGATAGGTTTACTTTGAAATAACCTTCATTTACAGTATCCATTAAACTTATGTCTTCGGTAGAGCCGGTAGTTACCATTTTTACCTCGACAAAACCCTTCACCAAATCCCCGTTTTCTTTTTTCGCGTTTCCTTCAAAAATTAAATTTTGCCCCGGAGAAATTTCTTCTGCTTTAGTTATCATGTTTATATTTATCTTATCTGAAATTGTGAAATTGTTCGTTAGAGAAAAAATATCGTCGAGAGATGCCTTTAATTTGCAACTTTCAGATGAGTTTCCTATACGTTCTTTGTCAAGAATAACTGTTAATTCAAGAGATTTTTCGTTTCCAGTAGCTAATTTAATATCTGATTTGTAAACTTGATTTTCAATTCCGTCGCATACCAAATCCAAATTGAATGAAGTCTTCACATCTTTTGTGGCAACTATTTTAACTGGAAAGGTTATCACGTCGCCAAGATTGTAAAGAGTTTCTGGTTGTTGGTTTATTATTATTTCTGCAGATACAGAAGAAACTAGTAGTATTACAAGTAGTGGTAAGATAAATATTCTCCTCATTTTGACCTCTGTTAACTTATGAAATCATGTTTATAAATATTTGGTGGATTTGTTGTTGATTTTTGTTGTTATAAATAGGAATAAAAATATTTAAATAGTTCTGGTTGTTCGAAATATCATGAATTTGAAACATCTCTGGCAGCAAAACTGAAAACTTTTTCTTAGCTGGAGGTTTGCGTTATATTATTTTTTCTGAAATAAATTTAGGCTTAATTGCCAGGAGGATAAAATGAAATCAGAAGAAAAAAACCTTAAACTAAATATTGGAAGTTGTAAATGTCTTTGGCAGCGTTCAAAGAATTGAGGACCCAAAGAGTTTTTTTGAATTTGGTTCTAACGAGTTTACAGAATTAGTTGAAGTAGTTAGAAGTGCATTTGGAAGAAAATTAGAACTGGAAGATATATACCAGCACGTCACATCCCCAGAGAGAGTGTATTTGATGAAAAAGGATGGAAGGACTTGCGCAATGGCGAGTTATAACCAGAAGATTTTTTCCGGAATTTCTTCATTGGTCGTAGAAGGGGTTGCAATTGCTCCTGAGTTTCAAGGTAAGGGGATTTTTAAGGAACTTACAGATAGAGTGTTGGGCGAGGAAAAATTAATTTGTTTGAGGACTCAAAACCCTTTGATGTACAAAGCATTGGAGAACTATTGTGTTAATGTATTTCCTAGGGAAACAAAAATACCGAGAATTATTTCTGAAGTCTCGAAGGACTTTGCAAACTATCTTGGTTGCGAAATAAATGTAGAAGGAGTTGTAAAAGGATATTATGGAGGGCTTTTTTATGGAAAAACTCCAAAGCATAAAGACGTGACCGGACTTTTTGAAAAGTTGAATGTGCAATTAAATAATGGAGATGCGCTTCTCGTAATAGGAATGATATGAAAATCGCGATAGTTTGTTGTTTGCACGGAAACGAGAAATACGGATTGGAAGTTTTAAAAGGGCTTCCGTCCGCCTTCTCTTTTTTTATTGGGAATAAAAGGGCGATGATTGAGAATAAAAGATTTATTGATTCTGATTTGAATAGGTGCTTTCCAGGAAAACCCCATGGAAATTATGAGGAAAAAAGAGCTTTTGAGTTGGTAAAATCTCTTAAGGATTTTGATTATGTAATTGATTTGCATTCGTCGTCGAATAATTGTTCTTTGTTTGGGATAATTACAAAACCAAATACCGAAAAAATAGAATTCGCTAAAAGATTGGGATTAAAAAGATTGGTAATAATGCCTAAAAATTTTGCTAGTGGGCAAGCACTGATAGATTTTACCAAATGCGGAATTAGTCTGGAAATTGGCCCCCATAAAAATAAAGATAATGTTAGGAAAGTTTCGGAAAAAATTAAAAATTTATTAGAAAATAAAGGCAAAAATAATAATCTGGAAATTTTTGAAGTGTTTGGGAAATTAATTAAAAAATATGATAAAGTTTTAATCAATAATTTTGATTTTGTAAAAATGGGTCAGCCAATTACAGAAAATTTTGAAGGAGATAGGCAATTCGCAGAATTTGATTTTGTAGCTATTCTTGTTGATGAAGAATCTTACGGAAATGTTTTATGTTTAGTGGGAAAACAAGTAAATTTAAAAGTAATGAAAGATTAGTATGAACATGATAAAGAAAGAGGCAAAGAGAACTTTGCAAAATTCAAAAAATCGCAAAATTCTCATCGAGAGCATTTTGAAAATTCCTTCAAAAAAGCAAGAAATAGGAGTTATTCAAACTTCTCCAAAGGTAACTCCTTACGATGTTCAGGGAGACATTGATTATGATAAATTAGTCAAGGAATTTGGAGTTAGCAGAATCGATAACAAGTTACTCTCGGAAATTAAGAAACATTCTGGGGAATTGCATCATATGTTGAGAAGAGGAATATTTTTTGCGCATCGAGATTTAAAACCTATTTTGGATGAATACGATAAAGGAAATAAATTTTTTCTTTATACTGGTTGCGGGCCTTCTGGGCCAATTCATTTGGGGCATTTGGGGACTTGGGTTTTTACAAAATGGTTGCAGGATGTTTTTGATGTTGAGCTGTGGTTTCAGTTTACCGACGACGAAAAGTTTTTGTATAAGAATCAATCTTATGAAGAGATTCAAAAATGGACATATGAAAATATGCTGGATGTAATTGCACTTGGTTTTAATCCAAAGAAGACGCATTTTTTGATTGACACAAAACACGCAGGAATTATGTATCCAGAGGCAATAAAAATAGCCAAGAAAATAAATTTTTCGACGATAAAAGCTGCGTTTGGATTTACTGATGCAAATAATATTGGAAGCATTTTTTATACGAGCATGCAGGCAGTTCCAGTTATTTTGCCGAGTGTTTTGAAGGGCAAAAAAATTCCTTGTTTAATTCCGCTTGCAATAGACCAGGATCCTCATTTCAGAGTTGCGAGAGATGTTTATCCAAAGATTGGGCACCCAAAACCCGCAATTATTCATTCGGTGTTTTTACCTCCTTTAACTGGGATGCAAGGAAAGATGAGCAGTAGTGAGTCTAATATAGCAATTCTGACTACAGATTCCCCCGAAGAAGTGAAAAGAAAAATAAACAAGTACGCTTTTTCAGGAGGGCAGGCGACAATTGAAGAGCACAGAAAAAAAGGAGGGAATCCCGACGTCGATGTTTCATTCCAATACTTAAGATTCTTTTTTGAACCAGATGATAAAAAACTTGAAAAAATTTACAACGATTATAAATCAGGAAAACTTCTTACTGGAGATTTGAAAAAAATTTTAATAGAAAAAATAAATGCTTTCTTAAAAGAGCACCAGAAAAAAAGAGAACTCGCGAAAAAGCAAGTCGATAATTTTATTTTTAAGATTCAGTAATTTTCGAAATTATAAAAATATGCATGAAGTTTTTTTCCCCACGGAGTTCTTAGGTTAACGTCGACTTTTTCAAGATATTTTACAGGAATTCTATTTCCTTTTTTATCTAGTTGAAATGTTTTACCGTCTTCTTTTTTCAAAAATGCCCATCCTGGAAGACTATATGCTTTTGCGCATTTTGAATTTGTGCAGTACATTGGGTCTTTTGCCTTAACCATATAATTTGTTGCATTTACCAGCGCTTTTTTAACTTTTATTGGTTCTCCTCCAAGAATTTTTTCTGATAAATTTTTGCATTTGCTCCAAGTTTCTTCGCCCAAATATTTTTCTGGATTCATGATTTTTCTGTAATTTGGGTCCCATTTATTAAATGTTGAAAATTGAAGATCTTTTAAAAGAGCGTTTTTAATTCCCAAGTCATTTATTCTATTAATCATTACTGCCGACGCGCCAAGCAAATAATCATTTGTGAATTCGCTTCTTCCTTCTCCACAGAGCGCTTGCGCCAAAAGTTTTCTATTCTTGTGAGTATTATCTTTAGGATGGGAATATTTTATTGTCGTGTAAGTCGGATTTCTTAAAGTTTGAGTTTCAATATTTTCCAAACTTTGAGGAAAGAGAACTGATGTCAATATTCCAGCTCCAACTATATACGGGGAAATGTCCCAAACTTTTTTAGAAGCTCTCAATATTTTTTCCCCAAAAGATTTTTTTCTTTCTCCGAGAGACTTCTCTTTTTTTCTGTTTTCCATATATCTTTAGTAGAATAACCCTTTTTAAAGCTTTCTGCTGTCGTTTTTATTAAGTAGTAACAAAGTAGAAAAGTTTATAAACCCTTTTTTGTAAAATTATTCATGGAAAAACAAATACATGCAAATCCTGCAAGTGAAAAGTTTAAGGGGAAATTTACTTACGCAATTGTAAAAGTTCCTGGAGAAGAAATTTATGTTCTTTTAGAGAAATCTAACCTCGGGGGAGAATTAATGGAAAAGAGAATTAGAAAAGGTTGGGCAGAATTTGAGCAAACATATCAGTATGAACCAGTAATGATCTATGATGGCGTTAAGCAATGGAGCGATAAGGACGATGGCGTTTGTTTAGATGGACCAGAAAAAATTCTTTCTCTTACTGTTGGAAAATTGAATCTTGGAAGAAAAATAAGCGAATCTGAGTTGGCCAATCTTTTGATAGAAAAGAAAAAAGAAAAAAGAAAATACAATTCAGACGATTTTTTTGTTGAGGAAGAAAAAACCGAATACGATTTGGATAGTTTTTTACCTAGGTGATTATTTTTCTTTTTTGAAGCATTATCAACGTAACCGAATATTTTTAAAGCAAAATTTGTACTCCTCGCTTTACTCGTCGTGAATTATTAACAATTAATTAAATCTGCGAACGAAAGTGAGTAGCTAATCGCCTTCGGCGAGAATTTTTAAAGTTTTGAGTTTTATTTATAGACAAACTGATAACCCCCTATTTCGAATAATTTTATAAACATCCTTTTTCTTTTATTATTATGAAGATATTAAGTTTGCATACAGATTATATTAAGTTCAAGCCATTGAAAAAAGCGTTGAAGAAAATTGCGGATTTGCCTGAAAAGGAAATGGGAGTTGTTAAGATTGATGAGGCTTTGACAATTTTGACTGCTGTTGAAAAAAGTGACACAGATATTCAGGGAGTTGTTAATGCACTTGTCGAGAATGTGAAAGATATTGCTAAACAGGTCAATGCCAAAAATATAGTTTTGTATCCTTACGCGCATTTGTCGTCGAATTTGGCGAGTCCTGACGTCGCTATTGAGGTTTTGGAAAAATCAGAGAAGGCGCTGAAAAAATTTTTTAACGTCGTCAAAGCACCTTTTGGATATTACAAAGAATTTGAAATGAAAGTTAAAGGGCATCCATTGAGTGAGTTGAGTCGAGAGATAAAAGTTGAAGGAAAACTTGGCGAAGAAAAATATGATCCTCAACAATTGCTTAGAGAGATTTCAAAGTCTAAATTGGATACTTCTAAACTGAAAGAAAATGATCACAGAATTCTTGGACAGCAAATGGATTTGTATAGCTTTAATGAAACTGCGCCAGGAATGGTTTTTTGGCACAATAATGGTCTGATAATCAAGAATGAATTAATTAATTTTTGGAGGGAGATGCACAGAAAGGCAGAATACCAAGAAATTTCAACTCCACAAATTCTCGACGAGAAACTATGGAAAATTTCTGGGCATTGGGAAAAATACAAAGAGAATATTTTTTTGACTGATTATGAAAAAAGAAAATTCGCAGTTAAACCAATGAATTGTCCTGGAGGAATGTTAGTTTACAAAAACAAACCAAAAAGTTACAAAGAACTTCCGTTGAGAGTTGGAGAGTTAGGAATAGTTCACAGACAAGAACTTTCAGGAGTTTTGGGGGGATTATTCAGAGTAATACAATTCACTCAAGATGATGCTCACATATTCTGCACTGAAAAACAAATTGAAGATGAGATTGCTAATATTATTAATTTGGTTGATATCTTTTATAAAAAGTTTGATTTGCCTTACCATGTTGAATTTTCTACTCGCCCGGAGAAAAGGATTGGCTCGGATAAATTATGGAATAAGGCAGAGAAAATTCTCGAGCAGACTTTGAAAAAGAAAAAAATTGCGTTTAAAGTAAATAAAGGCGACGGGGCTTTTTACGGGCCGAAAATTGATTTTCACGTCAAGGATTCTTTGGGACGAACATGGCAGTGCGGAACAGTTCAATTGGATTTTGCGATGCCAGAAAGGTTTAATTTAGAATATACTGAAAATGACAATAAAAGAAAAAGACCGGTGATGATTCATAGAACAATTTACGGAAGTCTTGAAAGATTCATCGGAATTTTAATTGAACATACGAGAGGAAGACTTCCCGTTTGGTTGGCTCCGACGCAGGTTAGAGTTTTGAGTTTTACTGACAGGAATGAAAATTATGCTAAAGAAATTATTAAGAAACTTGGAGAGAAGATTCCTAATTTGAGAATCGACGCTGATTTTACGCAAACAACTGTTCCGTCGAAGGTGAAGGACGCAGAGATTATGAAAGTTCCGTATATAATTGTGGTTGGAGATAGGGAAGAAAAAGAAAGAACTTTGGCAGTTAGAAAAAAGGGCGACAATAAAATTGAAATGATTAAAGTTAATGATTTTATTGAAAAATTGAAGAAAGAGATTGCGGAGAGGGATTAATATTCTTTTCCATTAAGGAGTTTCTCATCCCATCCACCAAGTTTCCCTTTAATTTTTGATTTAGTCATTTTTACTCCAGGGGATTCAAAAATATCTATTGTGTTTGCTCCATTTTTTTCAAGAGCATAAAATGTTTTTTCCCCAAGCAAAACATATTGCCATGTGCAATTCATTCTATCTTCAGATTTTAATTCATTAATTTTATCGCACCAATCACATGCAGACAATCTCTTCTTTAAAACATCTTCTTGATTTAAATCTCTTTCTGCTTTTGTTTCAACAACAAAAATTTTATTTCCTATTTTAACTAAAAAATCGGGAAAATAATGAGCCAACATTCCATCGCTTCTGACATAAAGAATATTTGCAAAATTATAAGTATGCTCATTTATTTTCATAAAAGAGTTTACTTTTGAATCTGTATCGATGAAATTAATAAATGCTTTTTCAAACCCTCCTTTATTTGAAGGAAATCCAACTTTAGGATAAATAGTTTTTGCAACAATTAGGGCATAAGTTTCTCTAATTTTTATTTCATTAACTTCCGAAAACCATTTTTTAATTATTGTTGCATCTAAAACCTTTAGTTTCTTTTGCAAATCATAAATTTCTTGGCTAATATTTTTTACAACATGTTTTATTAGTTTTCCTTCAGTCAATATTAAAATCTTCCAATTGTTATTTTCTAAAGGTTCGAAGTTTTTTCCGAAAAGTTTATGCCGAATATAATTATCAACTAATTTTGCAATTTTTGCTGAATTTATTTGCATAAGGGGAAATTCTTGAGATTTTCTTTTGTCTTCCAATTTTATTTGAACAGAAGAAACAGCATTAACAACTTTCTGAATAAATTGTTGATAACTCTTTGCAGTAAAAATATCTGCAGTTACAGAATAATCCCCAAATTTTGTTTTAACAGTTATTTCTTCCCCGTAGAAAACATCGCCTTCTTTTACAATTGGCTTTAATTCTTCTAATTTTATTGGGTAAGGTTCCAAATTTTCCAAAGACATTTCTATATCTTCAAATTTTTCTTCTTTATCATGAATAATTATTGGCCAAAATAAATCATATTCTTGGTAATTTTCTTTTAATTCAACTTTTATCAAATCTCCGACGATTCTCTCTTTTTTTGGCAATTCTTTAACTTTTCCAACTGCATCCCCAAGTTCATTTTCATAGAACTCTACAAATGCGGGATGCTCAATTATGCTTAAAATATCCATGTAGTTAACAGGTTCTATTTTTTTGACTAACAAATTAATTCTATTTTCTTCTTTTATTTCTTCATGTGCTTTCTCTCTCCACATTAACCTTAAACCTCTTCCAATCGTTTGCTCTAGAAGAATAAATGAAGTGCTAGAGCGAAGTGGAACAATTACACAAATGTTATTTACATCAAATCCTTCTCTTAACATTAAAACAGAGATTATTACTTTTGGATTTTTTGATTTATCTAAATTAGATAGTTTTAATTTATCTTTTTCCAAAATATTCCCCAATTTTTTTGAATGAATTTCTACAATATCATTTTCACTTAATCCTTCTTGCCTTAAAAATTGGGTGACATAAGGAACAACAAAAGTATCTTCACACATAATTAACATCTTCGGATGTTTTTCTATATCGTATTCTTCAAATCCTTCAGCTAATCTTCTTAATTTTTCTAATCCTGCCCTCAACATTACTTTTTGTCCTTCCGACAATGATTGAATGCCTCTGCCTTTTTCTTCTCTTTCAGCTTTAAAATCCAAAGGCAAAGCAGTAATTTCTTTTCTTTTATCTATTGCAACGGTTTTTACTAAACCCAAATGAATTGCTGTTCTCAAATCAAAATTGATAATTATATGTGGGAAATAATGCCTTGTTCTTTTTTGTCCGCTTCCAGTAACTGAATAAGGTGTTGCAGAAAAATCAATTTGAACAAATTTTTCTTTTTTATTTTTTGAAATATCTGAAATTGCCTTTTGCCATTTTTTATCTAGCACTTCATCTCCTTTTTTCAATTCTCCTAAATGATGTGCTTCGTCGTTAAAAACAACTAAATCTTCTAACCTAGATAAAAAGTCCAATTCTTTTCCTCTAAAGTAAGCATTATCTAATTCTTCCAATGAGTGTCCTGCTGAAGTCCCGGGGGTTAGGGGAAGAAGTTTTTTTATTATTTTTCTTGGGGAATCTAAAGCAGAATCTTCTTCTAATTCTTCTTCATCAATTAATAAATGCCAATTTGTTATTGCAATTAAACCTTCGCCAGTAACTTTTTTCCCAATTTCATCTTTTGAAGCAACTGAACTTTGGATAAAACCAAAAATTTCATCTTTGTATGGGGGCGGGCAAAATAACTCTTCAAATTTTTTAAAATCTGAAGTTTCAAAATCCCTTGTTTTTGCATCTTTCTTTTTTCCTAAATAAGCATCCAATAGTCTATCATAAACAATTAAACCTGGGGCGATTAATAAAAAATTTTTTGAAAATCTTCCAGTTCGCTCTTCATCATATTTTGCATTTAAATACTGCCAAATTAATATTGCATGCATAACCCATGTTTTTCCTGTTCCTGTAGCCATTTTTATGCAATATTGAGGATGTTCATATTTTTCTTTTTCGTGAGAAATAATATTGATAAATTCTGCAAATAAATCTTTGTTTATTGTCATGTATAAATCCTTAATATTTTTTGTTTTCAAAATTTCATGAACATAAATAGTATTTAAAATTGCTTGCCATTGCCCGTCGTGAAATTGAACACTTCTTTGGTCTCTCCAGCTTCCTTCTGGGGCCCAAAATCTCAACAAATCTTTTGTAATTGGAGAAACCTTTTGCAAAAATGTTCCATCTTCCCACTCTTTATTTGCCATTTCAGTAATTGCTTTTGCAAACCTTAAAGGCATTTCTCCTGTTCCAAGTGATTTTGCGTTTACCATGATTTATTTTTTATTTTTCTCAAAATCCTCAACGGACTTAATTTCAGATTTATTGATAAGGATTGATTTTAGTAGAGCATTTTCATCTTTTAATTTTTCTGGATTATAATCTATAATGTTTTTTATTTTTACAATCTCAACGAAATCTTCTCCCGTTTTAACAATCTTACAGATTACTCTTTCCTTATCTTTCAAAACTATTGATTTGAATTTTAATTTTGTAAGAAGTTGTTCAAAATTTGCTGGAGTAACATTTAGCCCATAAATTACCGAGGCATAAGTTAATGTTAAAAAAGTAATAATTCCTGAAACAAGAGTAAATACAAGAGGTATGTCAATAATAAAAATACAATAATTAATTAAGATAGAAGAGAACACTATTAAACAATTATTTGTATTGCTAATATTAAACATCGATTTCTCTTGAAATTTAAATAATAAAAATTGTAATAAAATAAGAAGTATCCCAACCAAATAAAATAAATTTCCATAACTTGAAAAAATTTCAGAAGAGATATGCCTAAGAATAAAGAAAAAAGTGAGATATGTTAATAAAAAAGGGATTATTACATGATTTGGAATAAACATTATTCCTTCCAAAACCTCTGAGGTCCAATCTCTGCATAATTCTTTTCTTGCTTTCAAAATATTTTTTCCAAAAAAAGTTATAGCTACCCCAACTAGAGTAATAATTACAGAAATATTAACAACACTTGAAAATTCCATTACTTCACCTCCTCCACAGCCACGCTTTCAAAACCAAAAACATCTACGGCTTTCACACAAATTTTTCTTTTTCCTTTTATTTTTGGCAGAGTTAGTTTTGCTTTTTTAATAACTCTAAATTCGTCGTTATCGTTTGCAGTATTTCCTCTATAGTCCTGCCACTTGCTCCTAAAAACTTCTCCGTCATAGTCAGGGTCAATACTCCAATATTCAATTAAACTTAATGGCTCTTTTTCAATTACTTGAGATAATTTTTCTTGGTTTTCTTTATCTAAAGGAAGAACATCTGGTGAGAGCAAAACATAATCATCTAATTCAACAATTATTTCTTCTTGCTCTTTTCCATAGTCCTTTTTTATAATTGGTTTTATTTTTAAATATTGTAAAGAAGAAAATCTAATTTTCTTTGCTAAATCTTCTGTGCTTGCTTTTGACTTGAGCATATCTAAAAGATTTTGAGGGATAACTAAAACTTCTAATCTTTTGTCTTTCAATGAATCAATTACTTTTCCAATATCAAAAACAAAATTCCATCCAAGAACAACAACTTTTTCCCAACCCCCCATAAACGAACCTCTTAACTCTTGTGCTTTCTTTAAAGTGTTGTATCCAGTCATCTTCGACGGAGAATCAACTAAAACCAAAGTTTTTGAAGATTTTATATAACCTAAATTTGCAGGAGCTTCTTCCTCTTTGAAAGGCAAGGCACCAAATAAATTTAAAACATTTTGAGACAAATCCCCGATAGTTTTAAATTCCGATTTTTCAAATTGTTCTTTTTGATAATCGCCAATCGACTGATATAAAAATGGTTTTGAATCCTGATCAATTAATCTTTTTCTCATAATCATGCAAGCTGGCTTTCCTAAATCAGACATAATCCATTTTCTTCCGAGCTTTTCCGCAACTGCTCCAGTTGTTCCTGAACCAGCGAAGAAATCTGCGACGATTCCGTTTTCAGGACAAGATGCGAGAATAATCCTATTCAATAATTTCTCGGGCTTCTGTGTTCCATAATCTAATTGTTCTTTTTGACCTTTTGAAAGATTAATTATATCTATCCAATTAGAACCTATAGCGAATTTTGCTTCATCAAGATAATATTTTTTATACTCTTTACCGCTTGAGGTAATATAAATAAGATTTTGTTTTCTAAAGTTCTCAATAGAATCTTGAGAATAATCTCCTAATTGAACTTTTTTAAATTTTCTACCATCTGGTTCAGAATACATATATTCTCTTAATTGTGTTTGTGTAAGTTCTTCTCTATAAATTTGATTAAAATATGTTCCAGAAGATTTTCCATAAAATAATAAAAAATCATTTTCTCTGGACCATTGTTTTGAAGTTCCTTTTGCTCCTTTTCCCGCAGAATCTCTTTGCCAAATTATTTCATTTCTAAAATTCTCCTTCCCGAAAATCTCATCCATAATCACTTTAACATAATGTCCAACATGCCAATCAATATGAACATAAATTGAACCTTGCTCACTCAAAAGTTCTCTCATTAAAATTAATCTTGGAATCATCATCTGCAAATAAGAAGCTGTTCCGTCTTTCCATGTGTCTGAATATGCAAACTGCTCAATCACTGTTGGTTTTTGTTCAATATCTGTATTTGGAAGATGAATTTTTGTTCTATAATCTGCCTTGCTATCAAACGGAGGGTCAATATAAATTAAGTCTATTTTTCCACGCATAGAAGAAAGCCCAGTTTGTTTGTCTCCTGCTAAAAGAGCCTGCATTGCAAGTAAGTTATCTCCATAAACAAGACGATTAAACCAATCTCGGTTCTTTATTTCTTTAATTTGCCCTCTAAAAAGCCCACTCATAATCTTCTTTTCTTTTTTCAACTTTATTAATTTCATTTGCCCTATTTAATCCTGCGTCGGTTAAATTACTCGAACCCGAAATTATTCTACCTTCATCCCCAAAACCACCGCCTTTTGAAGTAAAAATATAGATTTTACCATGCATATCCTGATTAGGAGAAGCACGAATCTTTAGTTTTCCAGAAACTATCCAATCAATAAATTTCTTTGTTCCCTCTTCAACTTCAAAGGTATCTCTTGATTCTTCATATTCATGAACAATATTATTCTCTATTTCTTTTTTTATTTCAGAAGTGGAATCTTTCAATTTTAATTGGCTTTCTTTTGCATGACTTAACATATCAAAAGTCTGTTTATTGGTACTTATTCCAACCAAAACTTTTATTTCATTTACATTCTCTAAATCTTTGTATATTCTAAAAAATCCACTTGCATAAAAATAACCTACCAAACAACTAAATTCTTTTGTATTCTTAAGTAAGGTCTTAAAGTGATTTTCCAAGGTATCGTCGCCTTTGTTTGTAATAAATGTTGTATCTGCCATTTTACCTGCCATTAATTAGTGGCATTTACATTTTAAATCTTGCTATCTCTTAGTGGCATGAGAAGAAAAGCATTAGACATAAAGAAAAAGATTTTAGAGGTTTTGAAAAAAGAAAAAGAACTATCTTTAAGAGAATTGGAAACAAAGGTAAACACAAATAATAAAACTCTTAAAACACAAATTGAAGAATTAGAATGGTTTGAAAAAGTAATTGCCAAAAAATATTCAAGAAATTGTAAGAATGGAAAGCCGTTCACAACAATTCGTTTGAAATAATATTCTCATCTATGCCGAAAACCTTAAAAACTCCAATGTATTAATTAATACACTATGATATTAACACGAAACAAAGAAAAATTTGAAGCAAGTGCTCCTCGCCTCGACACAGTTTTTATGGTTGAAGAATTTATTGAAAAGCATAGTGGAGAATATACCCAAATTGAATTATTTAAAAATCTCCCAAAAAAAATGATGTGGAGAACATTTAAAATTATTATTTATTATTTGGAGAGCATTCACAAAATTGTTTTAAACAAAGACGGAACTATTACTTGGATTTGGAATCCTAAACTTGTAGAAAAATATTTAAAAAATAAGAATTTGGATGTAAAAATTTAAAATGGTTCTTTTAAAATATGCCGATGAAAAAATTAAAAAAGAACTTGAAAAACTTAAAGAAAAAGACCCTAATTTTTATGAGCATATTGCCAATGCTTTAAGAAATATCCAAGAAGATCCTGTTTGCGGGATTAAAATTCCTCAAAGATTAATCCCTAAAGAATGGCTTAAAAAATTTGGGATAAATAATCTTTACAAATACAATCTTCCCAATGCTTGGCGTTTATTTTATAGTTTAAGTGGTAATGAAATAGAACTAATTGCAATTGTTTTAAAATTTATGAATCACAAGGAATATGAACGAGAATTTCATTATTAAATAGCATCTTTTTTCAAAAATAAAATATTATTAACTTTTATAATATGTGTTTAAATAGTCTGTTGTTCTTTTAATTTTTAAAATGATAAATAAAATAGAAAAAGAATTTTTGCAGAATTCAAATTGGATTGAAAGCGAATATTCTAATATTGCGATGGAAGATTCTATTAAAGCGTGGGATTACGCGAAGAAAAACAAGCAAAATATAACAATTGATTATATTAAAGAAATTCACAAAAAATTAATGATAAGATTAAATCCCAAAATCGCTGGGAAGATTAGGAATTGCAGAATTTACGTCGGGGGTTTTTCAGAATACAAAGAATGCTTGAAACCAAAATATGTCACGAAAAAGTTGGAAGAATGGGTTAAAAATTCGAATATAAAAGAAGAAAGCGAATGCCCTCCAAGTGAAAGAGCAAAAAAAGCCCATATAGTTTTTGAAAATATACATCCATTTAAAGACGGAAATGGGAGACTTGGGAGAATTTTGATGAATGTTCAAAGATTAAATGCAGAACTTCCGTTGCTCGTTATTTATGAAAAAGAAAAACAAGATTATTACAAATGGTTTGAACAAGATACAAATAACAAATGCAAGGATTTTAGAGACCCTTTAGCAGATTTATTTGTTTACGGAGTGCAAAGATGGAAGGAAAAATGAAATTGATAACTAAGAGATTGATTCTTAGAAATTTGAATGTGAAAGACGCTAAAGATTTAGTTGATAATATAAATGATTTGGAGGTTTCGAAATATTTGGCAGTTGTTCCGCATCCTTATTTAATTAAAGATGCTAAATGGTATATTAATAAAACTATCAAAGATTCTAAGAGAAAGAATAGGGAAGATTATAATTTTGGGGTAGAACTAAAATCAGAAAAGAAAATTATCGGATGTATTGGTTTACATAAAATTGATAAATTTAATAGTACGGCAGAAGTAGGTTATTGGTTAGGTAAAAAATATTGGAGGCGAGGAATTATGACTTAGGCAATGAGTGAATTAATTGATTTTGCTTTCAAGAAATTAAAATTGAGGAGATTAAATTTACCCGCTTATGTCGAGAATGTTGCTTCAAATGCGTTAGCCAAAAAATTGGGTTTTAAATTAGAGGGAACTTTAAGAAAATATCATAAAACAAAATCTACTGGAAGAATACATGATGCAAATATTTATGGTTTGCTGAGAGAAGAATGGGGGAGCCAAAAATGATTTCTATTAAAACCAAAATTAATGGAAAATTAATCGGATACGCAGAAATTGTTAATCGAAAACATATCGAAGAAGAAATTTATGAATATTCAGTGGAATATTATAGACCTAGAAAAAATCCTTCAGTAATTAGATTTAATCTTATTCATGATAGAAAGAAAGGGGCCGAAAACTTAACAATACTTCTTTATGAACAATTGGATAAAGAATTGAAAAAAAATAATTTAATTATACATCGGATAAGAACCTAAAACTTTGAGATATTTTAAATCAACATTTTTTCTTATTTCTTTTAGGGCTCTCACAATTTTTATGTCTTTTCTATGCCCAATAATATCACAATAAAATGTAAATTCTTCAAGACTTCCGTCCTTAGGTATTGATTGAATGTAAGTCATACTTATTTTTTCTTTTTCTAATTCTTTTAAAAAACTATAAAGTAAACCTGCCCTTGTTGTAACTTTTCCTTTTTCTCCGTTTGCGAATTCAAATATTAATGTTGTTTTATCATTTCCCGTCGGGATATTGTCTTTTTTTCCAATCACTGCAAATTTTGTTTGGTTGTTATTTTTATCTTGGATTGCTTCTTCCAAAATAGTCAAATCGTAAATTTCTGCTGTTCTTTTAGGAATAATAACTGCTCTTGTTGGGTCGTTTAATTTTTTTATTTTTTCTGCGGCAGTAGCCGTCGAGTTTTCAGGGATTGTTTGAGCCCCAATTTCATTAATTTTTTTCATGCATTGTTCCAGTGCTTTGTCTTTTGAATGGATGAATTTTATTTTTTTGATATTTATTTTGGAAATTGATGCTAAGCACATATCTATTTTTAGGATTTCTTCGTCGTAAATCATGAACTTTTTTTCCCTCAAATTTTGTAGAGTTTCGTTCACCCACGCTGCGCCTCCAGAAGAACTTAACAAAGGGACTATTGCCAAATCTATTTCCCCTTTTTCTATTCCAGTAAAACAACCACTTATCGTCGTGTAAAATTTAAATTTGGACTTGAACTTCTTCCTTTTAAGATAATTGTGCCCTGCTTCTGCCGAGAATGTTCCGTCTGGTCCTAATAATCCAAATTTCATTTTCCAATTATCTCTTTTTCTATTTTGTGAGAATTTTCTATAATTTTTTTGATAATATCTTCCACCAAATCTGGGTCAAGACCCAAATTTATAGCTAGTTTTCTTTTGCTTTCAATGATTTCTTTTTCTCTTTCAGGTTGATATCTTTGCAGATTGTTTTCTTTTTTATATTTTGCAACTTTTGGAATTAACTTTTGTCTCTTTGCTAGAATGCGAATTAACTCAGCATCATAATTATTAAGATATTCCCTGATTTCATCAAGTTCCATTTTTGTTTTCCAGCGATTTAATTATTGAAGAATTTTGGATATTTTGCGAAGAGTTATCACTGGGGATTAAAAAGACAACCAGTGCTTTTTTGCACCTTAGCCCCAAGAGATATTTTTTTCATAAAAATTAGTATGTTTGGAAGTTTTTAAATCTTTGGAGGATTGAAAAGTTTTATAAACAAATTTTAAAGTATCTAATTATGAATTCGCAGTTTTATCTTAAGAAATTGGAAAAATCCAAAGAACTTCAGGAATTTTTGAAGGGGAATCCAAAAGCCTTTTTGTGTTCTGGTTTTTTTGTTATAGATAATGAAGGCAAAGATAACCAAGTTCACTTTGATTATTATGTTCCCGACAAAAGAGAATTATTTAGTTTTCAGCTTGAGGGAGAAATAAAAAAAGCGCGTGTCGATATTTTGGATGATAAGTGGATTCCTGAAAAAGTTTCAAATTATAATTTTGAATTTGAGGATGTTGAGGAATTGATTGTTGAAAAAATGAAAGAGGAAAAACTGAAAAACAAGTTGCAGAAAATTCTTTTGTCCTTGCAGAAAATAAAACCCGAGGGGGAAAGCGAAAGCAAGAATTATCTTATTGGAACAGTTTTTATTTCAGGACTTGGAATGATTAAAGTTCACATTGATTTGAAAGAAATGAAAATAGTTTTGTTCGAGAAGAAATCTGTTTTCGACATGGTTAAAAGAGTTAAGTAAAACTTGGATAACAATATTTAAAAATGAATGTTTTGATAATATTTGATGGACGAAGAATTAACTAATATATCTTTTGGAGGAATAAACAATTTCGATTTTACTAAATTTTCTAAATCATCCCTAGTTGAACTTGGAGAATTGTACGCAAAAGTTGAAAATAGCAATAGTTGGAGGAAATTGTTAATTGATTATCCTGGAGTGAAAGTGGAATTAGAGGAATATAATTTATTGCCACATGACCCCACGAATAAATTATTAAGCTGGGTTAATGATTATTTGAACGAGCAAAATTTATATTTAACAAATGTGGAGTATTCTCCAGCGAATTTTTTATCCGATGCTTCAATTAAAGGAAAAATTCATAGAATTGATTGATTCTTTTCTGAAATAAACTTTTTTATTTTTGAGCGATAAAATTAATCATCATTTCTGAATTGTGCGTACTTTTGATTTTAAATCCGGCGTCTTTAAACAAATCGTGAATTTCTTTTTCTTCATAAAAGTAATAATATCTTAGTCCTTTATCTGTCCATCTAATGTATTTTTCTTTTTTAGAATTCTTGAATCTTTTTGATTTGAAGTTCCAGACACCAATATCTGTTTCTGCTCCAGGTTTTAAAACCCTGAATAATTCTTCGATTACTTTTTTACGATTTTCTTCTCCGTGGATGCATGTGAGAACAGCTATGCAGATTGCAGAATCAAAATAATTGTCTTCAAAAGGAAGTTTTGCGATATCTGCCACAAAAAATTCTGCTTCGATATTTAATTTTTTTGCTCTTTTTTTGGCTAGTTTAATCATCTCTTTTGAAAAATCTACAAGATGCATTTTTCCTTTTGTTTTAAGATTAATTAAGTGTCTTCCACTTCCACTTCCCAAATCAAGAATATTTCCTTTTTTATTTTTAAGAAATTCTAAAACATGTTCTGCAGGGGTTGTTTTAAATTCTGTCCATTCAGACGCAATCGCATCCCATATTTCTTTTTGATTCTTTGGAGAAGTTTGAATAATTCCTATTCCTTGCTTTTTCGAAGGAATTTTCAAAGTGCTCTGTATGAGAATTTTGCGATTCTTTGAATTTTGCAAAGTTCTCTTTACTAATTTCTTTTCAATATTTTCCATAAATTACTAATAAGTAATTCTTTTATAAGGATTTTTGTATTTGAATAGCTATCTTGAAATTAGAACATCAAATTAGAGAATATAAATATTTATTAAACGTTAAATGGTATAATTTGGATGTTTGATAAGTATGGGCAAAAAAAAGAAATTGTAGAGTTGCGTGAAAAATTTTTAGAAAATAACGTGCTTGTAGGTTCTTTAATTGCGTGTGCTGTAAAAGAAGACCATCTTTCTTTATCAGAAATAGAGGAATTTATTTCTCAATATAATCTACTTCACGAAATTGTGATTAAGACAAGTGAATATAATAAATTTTATGTTGATGAAGATATGATGAACGAAGAAAAAATGTTAGTCTCTTGTTTTGAGGAAGCGAAGTCAGGATTAGCAAAATTAATTTACAATATTTATAGACAAAATGTCAAACAAAATTGATGAAGATATAGAAAAAAATAAAATCCTAGTTTTGATTTATGATTATTATTCAAGTAAAAAGACTATTGAATCAATGCTTCAAATAGCAATAGATAAAATGAGCAAAAATGAGGATTATGCTCTTGATATTAAGTTATGTAGGAAGTCGTATAAATTGCTTCAAGAAGCTGTAACGCGAGCCAAGAGGTATAATAAAGTTTATTCTGATACAAGAATTAAAAATATTGAAAGTACGATGAGTCTTTGTTTGGACGGTGAGAAAAAGATATTGGAAGATGTAACATATGTTTTTGAGCATAAAAATTAAAAGAAAAGAAACAATAAATATTTATTAAATGTCTAATTATAAAACAAAAGAAAAAGAGAGGATTTTGAATTTATTAAATGAACATTTTGATAACGAGGTTATTGTGAAATTATCCTTGAAAGCAGTGCTAAATAACAAAAATGATAGTCGTATTTCACAATTTGATATTGATTTATCTTGGGGTTCATATGATCTCCTCCATGAAGTTTTTACGAGTACCAAAAAATATAACGAGGATTATTCTGATTTGAAAATGCAAGAGGTTGAAAAAGAAACAAGGTCTTGTTTAGCGGGGTCAAGAGAAATATTGGAAAATTTAATTTCTGCTCTAGAAATTAAGAAGTTAAGAGAAAAGAAACAATAAAATTATAAACTTCCTCCTCTTTTTTTTATTATGCTACCGCCTAAATTTGGGGAAGTGAGAAAACCGACGAAAACCATTTCAGGAATTACTCCGGTCGCTGTTATGCTCCCCCCACGCAAGTGTGAACATGGTGCTTGTTTGTATTGTCCTTCGTTGGATGTTCCTCAGAGTTATACCCCAAAGAGTCCGGTTGTGATGAGAGCAAGTGAAGTTGGTTATGATTCTTATGAGCAGGTTGTTGGAAGACTGAAGGCGTTCAAGGCGATGAATCATCCGACGGAAAAAATTGAGTTGATAATTATGGGGGGGACTTTTTTAGAGTATGCCGAGGATTTTCAGGAAAATTTTGTGAAGGGTTGTTATGATGCGTTGAACGATAAAAAATCCGAGACGCTTAAACAAGCGCAAGAATTAAACGAGAATTCTAAATCAAGATGTGTTGCTCTTTGTATTGAGACTCGACCTGATGTTTGCTCAAAGTTTATTGGTAGGATGATGAAGCTTGGTTGCACGCGTGTTGAACTTGGCGTGCAAATTATCGACGACGAAATTTACCAAAATATCAAACGAGGGCACACTGTCAAAGATGTTGTCGACGCGACGAGGAATTTGAAGAACGCTGGGTTTAAAGTTGGCTATCACATAATGCCTGGCTTACCTGGAAGCAATTTGAAAAAAGATTTGGTGCTATTCAATAAGCTTTTTTCCGACGAGAATTTTAAACCAGACCAATTGAAAATTTATCCGTGCCAAGTCGTTCGCGGAGCAGAACTTGAGAAATTTTACTGGGATAAAAAATACGAACCTTATAATAAAGAACAGACAGAGAAAATTATTATTGATATGTTGAAAAATACTCCGAGGTATTGCAGAGTTATGAGAGTGATGAGGGAAATTCCTCCCGAGTATCTTGTTGCAGGAACAATTCATATTGATTTAAGAAAAGATATTGAAAAAGAGCTTAGGAAAAAGGATACAAAATTGGAAGAGATTCGTTATCGAGAAATTGGTTTTGCGATGCAAGCAGGCGGAGAAATAAATGGTGATTTGAGTTTGAAAATTATGAGATACGACGCGAGTGGGGGGGAGGAATATTTTTTAGAGATTGTGAATAAAGATGATATTTTGTTTGGATTGTTGAGGTTGAGGATTTTTGAAGAAGAGACAGATTCACAAGTTCATGATATTAGTGGATCAAAAAAACAAGCAATAATTCGGGAACTTCATGTTTATGGTAAGAGTTTAAAGTTGGGAGAAAAATCTTCGAAGGCGTTTCAGCATCAAGGAATTGGAAAATGGTTGCTTGGTTCTGCTGAAGAAATTGTTAAAAGTAGGGAGATTAAAAAATTAAAAGTTATTAGCGGGGTTGGGGTTAGAAATTATTACAGAAATCTTGGATATGAATTGGACGACGAGGGGTATGTTGTTAAGATGTTTGATTGAAAGTTTAATTGCAAACATATTTTTCCCAAAGATAATCAACAAATTTTTTGTTTTTTTTGCAGAATGCCAATGCTTTATCTTCGGTTTCTCCTTCTGATATTTCGATTCCTTCCAAATCATTATTAATATGCACAAGTTCATGAATAAGTGTAGTTTTTCCGCATTCAACCCCGCGAGTTTTATTTAGTCGAATAATATACCGACGACCATTTTCATCTGGGTGGTGTTTATCCCAATTACCGCAATCATAATTAAATGGCCATTGTTTAGGAATAATTGCACTAACATGTTTTTTTATAATTATCTCATACAAACTTTTTTTTTGTTGCATAAAGAGCAATAATTTAAAGATTTATTAATCTTTCTGCCACTATTTTCTTCAAACCTGTATTTTTCCTGCTTGCAATTCTTTTAAGACGTGCCTCGCGGTTTTGTCTTCGTCAACTAAGTTTCCTTTTTTCATAAAACCTTTTTGTTTTCCAAGTTCTTCAATAAGTATTTCTGAATTTCCTTTCGCATCTATATCATAAAATTTTTCAAATACTCCAGGAAATTCTTGCATTAAATTTGCAACAACAATATCTGGCTCTTTAACCTGGCTATAACTTCTTGCTCCAAGTTTTGTGTGGCTCGCAATTAATTTCTGTTCTATGTTGGAATATTCTTCTCTCGGTATAACCCCCGGGCTGTCAAGGAGGACAATTTCTGGAGTGAGTTTTATTTTTTGTATCCCTTTTGTGAATCCTGCTTCTGCCCCTGTTCCCGCGATGCTTTTTCCGACGAGCAAATTAATTATAGAACTTTTTCCAGTGTTTGGGTATCCAATTACCCCAACAGATATTTTATTTGCTTCTAAAGGGAATTCAATTTTTTTGGCTTCTATTTTTATTCTATCTCGAAGTTCTTTGATTCCTTTTCTTTCTGTACAAGAAGTAAAAACATAGGGATATAATTTTTTGAGATTTGTTTTTTTAATTTTTTTAATGTCTGCGATGTCGGCTTTGTTAAGCACGTAAATTATTTTTTTACTTTTCTTTTTAATTTCTTCTTCGATTTTTTCGTTCTGTGTTTCATTTGCGAACCTCGCTTCAAGAATTTCAAGAATTATATCCGAATTTTGTATAATCTTATCTAAAAGATCAGGATATTTCGGTCTTTGCTTTCTCATATTTTTTCCAGCTCTCGCTCTTCCGGTTTTCCTCGACGAATAAGTATAGCGAACTCTCATGAAAAATTAAGGAATGAGAAGTTTATAAATCTGTAGAAGTAAAAAATTATTTTTTATTGGCAGGGGATTTTGTTCCCGATTTTGCCTCTTCAATTTCTGAGGGGGTTGCTTCTTTGTCGTGTAAATGAGAGTAAGTTCCATTAAGATGAAAACTTTTTCTTTTTCTTTGGTTTCCCGGAACGATTAAATCCGCATCAATTAGGGCTAAATCTGCCGAGTTTCCAAAGAGTCTAAAATCTTTGACAATATACACTTCTCCTTGGTTAGAAACGAATGCTTTATCTTTTGCACCTTCTTTAAGCATGTAATCTTTCAAAAGTTTTTTTTCTATCATAAAATTTTATTTATTTTATATTATTTAAATATTTATTTGTTATAAATGTTTTTGCGATGTCCAACTTTCAAAATAATAATTGTTTCTTTTTCAATAGAAAATATAATTCTATAATCTCCAACTCGTAATCTAAAATATTCGTAGTCTTTTAATCTTTTTATATCTTTAGAAAAAGGATTATCGGATAATTCTTCTACTTTTTTTACAATTCTTCTGGAGACGCTTGGTTCAAGTTTGTTTAAAGAATCGTGAGCTTTTTCATCCCAAATTATTTTGAATGGCATTATAATCTAAGCCCTTTTTTAACTTCTTCATGCGTAATGAATTTCCCAGTCTTCACTCTTTTTCTTGCTTCTTCTATCTCTTTTTTTGTTTTTTCATTTAATTCTAAATCATCTTCAATCATTCTTTCTATAATTTCATTATATGTTTCTCTTTCCATCATTTTCATTTTATCTAGAACTAATTTTACATTATCTGATATTTGGATTGTTGTCGCCATTTTATATTCCTTTATAATTTATTATAACCGGCTATAGTATTTAAAACTTTCGTCATTTTGGTCATATAAAATGAGACTCCGAACATAGGAACTATTTATTTGAATTGGTGCTAAAAATAGTTGAAACGCCCCGTCCGAGATTCGAAGCAAATTTCTTCGAAATTTTCATTAATCAATTTTTCGCGAAAAAATTAATTAAACTCGGATTATCGCTTCGAGCGAAAAATCTTTTTGAATTTAACGTATTAGAATCTTGAGAATAAAATCCCCTCTTCGATGGTATAAACGCCCCGTCCGAGATTCGAACTCGGGTTACATCCTTGAAAGGGATGAGTCCTTGGCCTCTAGACTAACGGGGCATGAAAATAAATGATTAAATTAGTTTTTAAAGCTTTCAGAATTCCTATCTATTTCTCAGATTCCTTTATTAATTGCACACCTGTAACAATTCCCCATATCCAAGAAGACACAGGCCCGAATATTAGAATCGGAACACCTATTAATAATCCAATAATACTCACGATGCCTATTATAAATAAAATACCAGTAAATAATCCCCCAATTAAAAGAACCAGTTGCCATATCCCTTCTTTCGTCTTGCCACCAATTAAACTTCCCAATCCAGGGAGTATTAGTATGTTAAGAGAAGTTTGAATAATTCCTATCTCTTGCTTTTTTGAAGGAATTATTCCTTTTTCTTGCTTTTTTGAAGGAATTTTCAAAATGCTCTTCATGAGAATTTTGCGATTTTTGAATTTTGCAAAGTTCTCTTAAGTAATAAACAAGCTATTGCAAGAGACTCGCTTATTTTTCTTTTTTTAGCCATGTTTATACCAGGTATATTTGATTTATAAATTTATTTGAATTTGAAAGTGTTAAGCTATCGTGATTAACCCCCAATTTAAAATCCTATTTTGCTACTCACATTCGTTCGCAGATTTAACTTAAAATTAATAATTCACGACGAGCAAATGCGAGGAGTGTGAATTTTATTTAAAGAATCCCCCTTTAAGTTCACAATATTTTGTTCAAATCAAATGAGCCTGCACAGATTTGAACTGTGGACCCCCGCCTCTCTTAGATTCCCTATAATCTTAGAGATATAATTCTAACGAATTATTTTCATATAAGAGCGGTGCTCTAAACCAGGCTGAGCTACAGGCTCATGTAAACTTGTTGATTCCTCGATTTTTAAAGTTTTGTTAAATATCTCATCACGCGAAAGTTTAAAAATTATGAATCCTTGCAAACTCTATGAAAAGAGGATTCGAAAAATTAGTTTTAATTGTTGGTTTTTTAATGTTATTCTTGATATTTCTTTTAAATAGTAATATAAAAGGTACAATTAATTCTTTTGTCATTGAAGAATCTAAAAATGATATAAGTTTTATGAATTCTTGTTTTAATGATTCAAATAAAGAAAATTGTTCGAAGGCAGATTTTGATAAGAATAAGATAATCAACGAAATGGATTTTAACTTTTTTCTAAATCTTTGTTCTGTTTATGATTTAAATAATGATAGTTGGGTTACTAGAGACCTTGGAGAGGATTCAGACTTTGAATTTTTTAGGGCATGTTTTTTAAGTGATACTGAAAATTGCACTGGAGCTGATTTTGATAAAGATGGGTATATAGGGATATTTGATTTTGAGTTATTCTCTAAAGATTTTGCAACCTGCGACTTAAACTGGGACGGAATTGTAGATTTGACTCTTAATTCAAAGGATAAAGCCATTTGTCCTATGGAACTTTTTCAGTCAGGTGGCTGCGCACAAAACATCTCTTCATCTGTTGCAACAACAAAAAAATTATTTAATTCTGAAGAAGTAATAAATCTTGAAAAAGAACGTTCAAAAATAATTAGTTATGACGAATGGCTCCCTGGTGGAAGTTTAACCTTAAAACTTTTAAATAAGGAAACAAAAGTTGAATCAGTTGTATATACTGACAGTGTCTCGTTTCCCGGAAATGGAATAATTGAATTAACAGAAATTTGGAACCCCCTATTTGTGAAGACACATTCTTCTGGAAATTATTCTGTTATTTCATTTCTTGATTTTGGAATAAATGAATATACTGCAAGTTGGGATTTTGAGGTATTAGATTGTTTAGACAATGAAATTTATTCTAGTGTTTATGGAAAATGTATTGAACCTTGCACAATAGATTCTCATTCTGAATTTTGTTTAAACTCTTATGGGGGAAGTGCAGAAAATGCTTTGTTAATAATTGATCCGACGATTCCAGAATCACTTTATATCGGCAATTACTATAAAAATGCCAGGAATATTCCTGATAAAAATGTTTTGTATATGGATCCTTCGGCGACTAATTTTACTTCATTCATTAATATAAATTTGAATGCTTTATCTGGAGAATTGGAAAACAAAAAAATAAATGACCACATAGATTATATTATAATTGCGTCATTGGCTCCAACAAGCAAAGCTTATGGGATTGAGGGGGCTAGTGATGTAAATGAAGTATTTGAAAATATTGGGCCTTTGCCAGTAACCACTGCATATAGTTATGCTTTTGTATGGAATGAATCAGATTATTTTATTAATCAATATGGGTATTCTTATAAAATTGATTCTACTCCTTTTACGCGTTGGGAGTATCATCAATACCCAGATCCTTTAAGAGCAATAGCTTTTGATAATTCGTTTTATTGGACCGGTACAAAACCTTCTAAGATTAAACCTGATGGGGGGAAAGATGGTCGTTACTATATAAGTTCTTTATTGAGTTACACTGGGATTAGGGGGAATACTTTAAATGAAATTATTAATATGATTGATAGGTCTGTTGAGGTAGATGGCACGCGACCAAATGGAACATTTTATTTTTTAGGAAATGGAGATGTAAGAACTATCTGTCGTTTTGGGTATAATTATAGTGTTGGATTTGAAAAAGCAGTTTCTTCAATTACTGATTTGGGAGGGAATGCTGAATTTTCTGAATGCTGTGCACTGGTTCCTTCTGATAAACATGATATTCTTGGAGTTATGACAGGGCACTGGCTCCCTGGAATATTAACTGCTAACATGACTATTCAACCCGGGGCATTTGCTGATCACTTGACCAGTTATGCAGGAATTCTTGGCGATATTACATATGCTTACACTCAAGAACCCATGACTAATTGGATAGCAAGAGGAGCAAGTGGAACTGCTGGAGCTGTTACTGAGCCGGGATGCAGTTCTGTCAAGTTTCCAAATATTTTTATTCATGCAAGTTATTACGAGGGTTTATCTTTGGGTGAGGCTTTTTTCAGGAGCGTGACATCACTTCGTCACACTATGTTTTTTGGGGATCCTTTAACAAGACCTTTTGGATATTTGCCAGTTGTTAGTTTGAATTTGCCTAATAATACTTTATCAGGAATAGTGAATCTTGTTCCATCAGCAACTACAGATAATCCTAATGCATTAATATCTCATCATAACATCTATGTCGATGGCATCTCAAAAGGAATAGTTTTTGACGGAAATTCTTTTGACTTGGACACAACTCTTTTGTCTGACGGATTTCATGATATTAGAGTAGTTAGTTATGATAATTCAAATATTTCAACTCCTGGAAGATGGATAGGACAATTCAAGTCCAATAATTATAATAAAGAAGTTAATTTAACAGTTAGCCCAATTGAAGGAGATCTTTCCACTATATTTAATGTAGTCGTAGATGGGGGGAAAGATGTTTCTGAAATTAGAATTCTTCAGAATAATGTGGTTATTGCCTCGACTTCTGATGATAGTGCAAGTTTTGAAATCCCGGGATTTGTTTTGGGAGGAGCTAATGTAAAAATTATTGCAGAAGCTGAATTTAAAGATTCAATTCGTGCTTTGAGTGAACCAAAAATAATTAATATTTCTTATAGGAATAAACCAACTGCAGATGCTGAAACGTCTCCAAAAGCATTTAGTTATACCAAAGATGTACTATCTAATAAATTTGTTTTAGTGGAATTACCGGCTATTGATTTGGATGAACAACTAACTTACACTATTTTAAAAAGTCCAACTCAATCGAAGATAATTTTTGCTAATAATAGCATGCCAAATATATTAATACAAACTTTTGAAGATGCTTCGGGGATTGATACTATGAAATTTAGAGTAGATGGTTTAAAAAAATCTTCGGAGGGAATAGTGAGGATTAGATACAAAACAAATTTTTCTGACAATGATAATGACGGAGTTTCCGATGAGATTGACTGTAATGATTATAACGGCAAAATTGGGAATTGCGTGGGTTGTGCTACTTGTTCTATTAATGCTATTGGATTAGGAAATGGAAAATGTATAGCAAATTCAGATAATTGTGAGTCAATTAAATGTCCTGCGTTACCCAAATGTGGAATTGCTGGGTGTCTTGAAAGTCAAATAGCAGTTTTTAATAAATATGCTAATGGAAAATGTGATTTAAATGGGGATGTTGGAAAATGTTCTGTGCATATGTGTAAACCAATTTCTTGTGAGAATAGTTTACGTTGTTCAGATAAAACAGATAAAGATAATGATGGCGTTCCAGACGCATTCGATAAATGCAATAATTCCTTAGATAAAAATGTAAATGAATATGGATTTCCTCGTCCTAAGATGAGCAAGTTTGAGAATGATTTAACAACCAATGTTAGCTATGAAGATTTTGGGAATATTTCTAATTTTAACATAGGAAAACTTAATACTGGAAAAATTAAATTTAAAGAAGAAATAAAATTGTTTAGGGAAATATCTGGAGATTGTGAATCATTAGATTTTGATAGTTATATAACTATAACTGAAAATAAAGTAAAAATTGCTTCCGAAAATTTAGAGGAATTAAATAAGTCGGCAGAAATAACAATTTATAATGTAATTTTTAATAGCCCATATATTGAAAGAGATGGAGTGAGATGTGATGAATGTAAAATTATAAGTTATATTAACAATACTTTAATTTTTAGTGTAGAGCATTTTACAGAGTATGAGGTGAAAGAAGACTCTTCTCAAATTCCTCTAAGTTCTGGAGGAGGAAGTTCCGGCAATAAAAATAATGCAGAAAATTATAATATTAAATATGAAGAATTTAAAAAAGGATATACAAATGAATTTAGCAAAGGGGGGAAAATTTCTTTTGAGTTTGGGAAGGAGAACCATTTATTAGAAGTTATGGATTTAACAAAATCTACAATTAAAATAAAAATTTTAAGTGAGCCTCAGGAAGCAATATTTCTTGTAGGGAATATTAGAAAATTTGATTTAAATAATGATGCTTTTTATGATTTAAATGTTAGGTTAAACTCTATTTATGGTAATAAGGCTAATTTAACAATACAAACAGTTAATGAAGATATGACTACGAAAATTTTTGCCGAAGAAAAAAAGAAAGAAGAGACTGCGCAAAAATTTTTCGAAGAGGAGAAAAAAAATAATCGGGTTTTTATTTGGAGTTTAATTATAATTCTTATTATTTTTATTGTTATCTATTTAATAAAAAATGGTGAAGATCATATTAGATAACAAATTTCATACGTTTAATAACATATTTAAAGGTTTTTCTCTGTGAAGATTTATGTTAATTGGATTGGTAGGAAAACCTTCGTGTGGAAAGTCAACTTTTTTCAAAGCATCGACGCTGGCAGAGGTAGAAATAGCTTCGTATCCATTTACAACAATTAAACCAAATCACGGAGTTGGATATGTCAAAGTCGAATGCATTGACAAGGAATTTAACACTCAGTGTCATCCGAATCACGGATTTTGTATAAATCATCACAGGTTTGTTCCGGTTGATATGATGGATGTTGCGGGATTAGTTCCAGGAGCGAGCGAGGGAAAGGGTTTGGGAAATCAGTTTCTTGATGATTTGAGAAAGGCAAATGTTTTTATTCATATTGTAGATGCTTCTGGAACAACTGGCATCGACGGAAAACCCACTGAAAATCACGACCCTTGTGAAGACGTGAAATTTTTGGAAGAGGAGTTGAATAAATGGTATTGCAATATTCTTATAAAGGTTTGGAAAACTTTTGCCCGAAAAGCAGAAATGGAAAAAACTAAATTTTCCGAGGCAGTTGCGAAGCAATTTTCTGGATTGGGAGTTGTTGAAGGGAATGTTAAAGATGTTATTCGCAAGTTGAATTTACCTGAAAAACCAACTCAATGGAAAGAGGAACAGGTTATGAAATTTGCTGGAGCACTAAGAGAAATTAGCAAGCCAATGATTATTGCGGCGAATAAATGTGACCATGCCAACGCCCAAAAAAATATTGAGAAGATGCAAAAGAATTTTCCAGAGTTGATGATTTATCCATGTTCTGCAGATTCAGAGCTGGCTTTAAGAGAAGCAACCAAGGCAAGATTGATTGATTATATTCCTGGCGACGACAAATTCGTAATTAAGGGAAAAATTTCCGAGAGGCAGAAAGATGCATTGGAAAAAATTAAGAAAAATGTTTTGGAAGTTTATGGCGGGACTGGAGTTCAAGAAGTTTTGAATTTGGCTGTTTTCGATTTGTTGAAATACCTTGCTATTTTTCCTGCAGGTGCAAATAAATTAGGAGACAGCAAAGGGCATATTCTACCAGATTGTTTCTTGTTACCTCAAGGCTCAACAGCATTGGATTTCGCATTTTTCTTGCACACTGATTTCGGAAATAATTTTATTAAAGCAATTGACGCCAGAACAAAAAGAGCCCTTGGGAAATCTTACGAATTAAAGCATAGGGACGCTTTAGAAATTGTAACACGTTAAACTTTGTAAACAAAATTTTAGAACGCATTGGAAACAATTAAACGTTAAACTTTGTAAACAAAATTTTAGAACGCATTGGAAACAATTAAACGTTAAACTTTGTAAACAAAATTTTAAAGACGCTCTTGAGATTGTAACTAGATAAGTATAAAAATTGAAATTGTTTAATAAAGAAAAAGAGCTAAGATGACAAAAGTTAAAATTGCAGTTGTTCAGTTTAAGTTAGAATCAACGACGGAAAAAAATTTTAAAAAAGCAGAAAAATTTATTCAAAAAGCTTCCTTGAAAAAAGCGAATATAATTATCTTTCCTGAAAATTTTATTTCAACTTCTGGAAAAAAGAAAGAAATATTCATAGATTCAGATAAAAAATTTCTAAAATTCTTCCAAGGAATGGCAAAGAAATACAAAATAGATGTTGTTCCTGGCTCGGTTATTGAAAGAAATTGGTTCGGAAAAAAATATAATGTTTCATATTATATTGATAGCTACGGAAAAGTATTATGTCGGCATAAGAAAGTTCATTTATGGCTTTCTGAAAAATCTCTCTTAAAACCTGGAAAAGAAACAAAAGTTTTTGACACAAAATATGGAAAAGTGGGGTTGATAATTTGCTGGGATTTAATGTTTTCAGAAGTTTTTAAAAAAATAATGAAAGAAAATGCGAGCATTATTTTTTGCCCGAGCAATTGGTCGTACCAAGACGCAGGCAAAGGATTAAAGTATGATAAAAATTCCGAAATTAAGTTAGTTGATTCGTTATGTGTTGAGAGAGCATTTGGAAATGAGGTTATATTAGTTTTTTGCAATACTGCCGGGGGGTCTTATGATAAATCTAAAAAAGTTTATTCTATGGGGCATTCTCAAGTCACTGAACCTTTTAAGGGAGTAGTTAAAAAATTAGATTCTTCCAAGGAGCAAATGTTTATTGTGAATGTGAATACCAAAATTCTCGACGATGCTGAGAAATCTTATGAACTCAAAAAGGACTTGAAGATAAAAAAGAAATAAAAATTGTTCAAACCAAATGCCCAGGACAAAGAATTTTATAATTAATTTTTTTTAGTTTTTCTAAAGATTTTTGCATTTCTTTTTGATTGCTTTCTGGAAAGTCTGTTCTTCCGATGCATCCATTATGAAAAATCACATCCCCTGAAAATAAAACGTCATCATATAGAATGCAAATATCTTTTTGTGTATGCCCTGGAGCTTTTATTATTTTGAATTCTTTTATTCCTAATTCATTTATGTTAGAATTGTTGTATGTTTTTGCATCCGCGAAAAGTTCGATATTTCCGACGTGGTCCCAATGTTCATGAGTCAGAATAAGAATATTAATTTGTTCTGGAGTGAGATGTAATTTTTTCAAATCATTAATTAATTCTTCTTTATTACTTTTTGAACCTGTGTCGATTAAAATATTTTTGTTATTGATTTTTATCAAATAAACACAAGAGCCGAATTCTTGGAAATCGAATTGCCAAATGTTCGGGGTTAATTTGGATATCATGAGGGGGAGGATTTGATATCATATCCTTTTCTTTGTTCATTAAATTTTTTTAACATTTCTTGAGTTTTTGCAAACTCTGGATTTTCTTTTTTGTAATTCTCGAATATTTTGAGAAAATCTCTTATCTCAATTACTCTTTCTGGATTTTTTGATGCCCATTTATACATCCCAGATGCACGATGCAATACTCCTAAAATCATGTTAATATAATAAGGGATTTGATCCGAATTTAATTGTTCATAAAGTTCATAAGTTTCATTTATAATTCCTGCATCGTCTACAAAATTATTTACATCGTCAATAAGTTTTTTTTCAAGTTTAGAACGCATTTCTTCTATTGAAGTAGTGTCTATAACTTTATCTTCTTCGCCAGTTTTTTGTATTAATGTTTTTGACATAGATATTCACAGATAACCTTATATATAAAATTTGTTATGATGAGATATGAAATATGAATTTGCTTTTGATCTTCAGAGAATTGCCGAAGATATTTCAAGTAGATTGTTTCCACATATTCGAATGAGTAATGTCAAATGTCTTCGGAGTTATGGGACTTCTTCGAGGGGAACGATTGCTCGTTGTCATGCCCTTGGAAAGCTGATGCAAAAGGCGATGATGACGCAGGCGTTTTATGCTCTTGAATTTTTGTCAGAAAGATTTGATAAACTCGATAAAGAAGAACAGATTAAAGTTATAATTCATGAATTAATGCACATCCCGAAAAGTTTTGGCGGAGGGTTTAAACATCATGATTTTGTTTGTGATAAAAATGTTAATAAATACTACAATGAATATAAAATGATGAAAGGAGATACTATACATGGCACAAGTCAAATTGAAAAGAAAAAAGGTTGGTTTTAATTACAAAGGTAAGAAAATTTCAGTAGATGCAAAACCTTGTAATTTGTTTTGGATGGTTTGCGGTTTAATGTTTTCTCGACGAGAAAAAGCCGAAGCTTTGTTGTTATTTGATCTCAAAAAATCCGCAAAATTAAAAATTCATTCGTGGTTTGTTTTCTATCCTTTTGTTGCGGTTTGGCTTGATAAGAGAGATAAAATTATTGAAATAAAAATTGTTAAACCATTTACTTTTTTAGTTGAGCCCACAAAGTCTTTTAACAAATTAATAGAAATTCCCATTAATAATAAATATCGAAAAGAAATAGGATTTCTCGTCGGTGCAACAAAAGGTTTAAATACCTCAGCGTCATAGATTAATTATAATATTAAAAGGAGGGAAAAAAATGGGAAGCGTAATTGCAAAAAATGTTGTTAAAAGAAAGCCAGGGTATCTTTACTATGTAGATGGCAAAGGAAATGTTTGCGAGGCAAAAATGAGCCGTGGTGGAAAAAAGAAAAAAAAGAAGGTTGCTAAAAAGAAAAAAAAGAAGTAAGCTTTCTTAAATTTATTTTTATTTTTTATTAATTAATTTTATATACTCGTTCTGTGTTTTGGATGTTATGGAACTGAAAGAAGCAAGAAAATTAATGAATCGTATTATTAAGAAATCTTTCCTTCTATTAAATGATAGAAAGATATTTCTTTTTGAGTTTAATTTTAAAAAATATGAGGGAGGGACTATTAGACTTCCTTTTTTTGATATAATAATTATTAGTAAGAAAATAAAACATGATAAGAAAAGAGTAATTGCATTATTTGCTCATGAATTATCTCATTTAGAGAGATTTAAGAAAAAAGGCTGGAAAAAATATATTCTTGAAGAAAGTCTTTACTGGTTTAATGACAAAATAAGAATTGATGAAGATAATGGAGCAGATAAATTAGCTATTGAAAGAGGATATGGAAAAGAACTTTATTATTCTAGAATAAAATCAAATAAGAATAAAAAAAGAAAGTCTATAACAAAATACTATTTAACCCCCAAAGAAATTAAATCTTATGCAAAGAAAATTAAAAATGCCAACAATATTAGGAATTGAATCAACAGCACACACTTTTGGGATTGGAATTGTTCGAGATGGAAAAATTCTTTCTAATGTAAAGAGAACTTATACGACGGAATCTGGGGGGATAATTCCTACAGAGTCTGCAAAGTTTCATTGCGAGAATAAGCACGAAATTTATTTTGAAGCCTTGGAAAAGGCGGGCTTGACGCCACAAGAGTGTATCCCGAACCAAAAGGTTACTAGAGGTAAAGATGAAATAGATGCAATTGCATTTTCTCAAGGACCGGGTTTGGCTCCTTGTTTGCTTGAAGGCATGAAGTTTGCAAAAGAACTTTCCAAAAAATTTATGAAACCAATTGTTCCAGTTAATCATTGCATTGCTCATTTGGAAATTGGGAAAACTGTATTGGCACCACAAGGGTGTACCCCGAGAGCAAGGAATGCTCTACAAGGGGCAAAGGCACGCGACGCTGTTATGCTTTATGTTTCTGGTGCGAATACGCAAATAATTGCATATGAGGCTG
>CAYHMF010000002.1:0-2094 GCA_964357655.1 Candidatus Woesearchaeota archaeon
AGTTGACTATTTGAGGTGAACCTACTTTTTAGAATTATTTTTTAGACACGCTCGAGAAGGGATAAGGTTTAAAAACCGATTTCTAATAATTATTATTATGATTAAAGGAAAAGTTATTCAATTTAGACGAGGAAGAAAGGTTGTTCATGAAAGGCATTTTATAATCGAGATTGAAAATGTTTCAAAGAGGGAAGACGCCGAAAAATTTGTTGGCAAAGATGTTGAATGGAAAAGTCCGGGTGGGAAAATTATTCGAGGTAAAATATCTGCAGCACACGGGGGAAAAGGCCTTGTTCGAGCAATTTTCGAAAGAGGACTTCCAGGGCAAGCAGTTACAACAGATGTAGAAATCAAAGATTTTGCACATTCATCTAAAACAAAAAAGTCAGATGATGCAGAGGTTCTAAAATGAATTTTGGATGTAAATATGTAACTGGAGATAAATGCGAAGACACAAATAAACTGCATATCGATGGAGAAAAAGGTAAAAATTATAAAAATTTAATGAATCAATTTTATGAGTTGTGCAAAACACCAAGTTTTGAGGGTTGCTTAACTTATCAAGAATTGGAAAAATTAAGGAGGAAAAATTAAATGGTAGGATTGAGAAAAGCGTCGTCGTATTCAAAGAAAAGAGTTGTTCCGTATACTCGTGTAAGTAAAAAAAAGCAGAAAGCTTACATTAAAACAGTTCCGCCACAAAAAATTGTTAAGTTTAGCATGGGAAATGAATCGCTTTTTGGAGAGGGTAAACTTCCTTACAAATTAACTATTGTTACGACTGAAGATGTTCAAATAAGGCACAATGCTCTTGAAGCTTGCAGGCAATTTATAAACAAGAAACTTGAACAGGCGTATCTTGGTCAGTTTTTTTTCAGAGTCGTTCCGTATCCGCATCATATTCAACGAGAAAATAAAATGCTTACCGGAGCTGGGGCAGATAGAATGCAAACAGGAATGCAGTTGTCTTTTGGAAAAGCCGTCGGAAAATCCGCAATTCTGAAAAAAAATGGTTTAATTTTTGTAATTACTCTTCCAAATCAAAAAGCAGTTCAGTTTACTCGAGGCGTGATTAAGCAGATTAAAGCCAAACTTCCATGCAAGACAAAAGTTCTTTTTGAAGAATTTAAGAAATGATTTTTAAACTAATTGAATAAACTCTTTTTTAACTTTTGCTAATGTTTCTTTATTTATTTGGGCAACTTTTTTAATAATTATGTCTTTGTCTAAGGTAAAAATTTTATCTATTTTTATTCTACTTTTTACAGGAATATTTCCTTTTGCCAAATCTTTGTTTTCAATTAGAATAGAATGCGGGGCATTCTTAATGTTTGAAGTAATCCCACAAGTTATTAAATCTTCAGATGTTTTGATGTCTACATTTTTAGATAAAATTAAAACAGGTCTTTGTCTAATAGAACTCAAATCCGAAAAAGGAAATGGCACGACGACAATCTCTCCTTGCTCATACATTATTCCATACCTCGTCAGATTTATTGCCCCATAATTTTTCAGCAACTTTTTCAGAATGTTTTAACAAATCTTGAAAATCATCTTTTTTTATCTTTCTTATTACCAGTGACTTGTCTCTTTGAGTTATAATTAAATCGTCTCCCTGCATAATATTTAACGCAGTTCTTATTTTTGTCGGCAAAGAAATTTGCCCTTTGTTCGTAACTTTTATTATTTTAGCTTCCATACCAAAAGTAAGAATTTCCTTACTTATAAAACTACCCCAATTTTAGGCTTAACTACTTAGTGGTAACAATATAGAAAAGTTTATAAACCCCTTTTTCTATGAAAAAGATATGAAAATAAAAGAAAACATAAAAGGACTTGCAAAAAAACTTGCAGAACATCCAATAAAAAGTATGATTGGATTAAGTTTAGCTGGGCTTATGACTATTACTGCTGTAAAAGATAATGTTCATTTTGGCTCTACAACTTTTCACAACCCGCAGGAAAATCATTATGCCTGGGGGTTTGCTCCAACAACTATGATAAAAGGAAATGCTAAAGGAAATTTTTACAATTTTGGGCTAATTGCTGGAGAAAATAAAACAGGAGATAATACTGAGATTAATGGTGGTCTTT
>CAYHMF010000002.1:2194-30953 GCA_964357655.1 Candidatus Woesearchaeota archaeon
AAATAATGTTGGAAATAATTCTAAAGTTAATGATATATCTGCTTATGGATTGGTTATTGGACACAATGTATTAGGAAATAATTCTGAAATAAATGGAAACATCACAACAAAAGGAATTCTTGCAAACACATTAGGCGATTTAAATCTTGGCTCAAATGATGTAATTGGACTAAAAAAGTATATTCATAAAACAAAAGATGGAGAAGGAAAATGACAAAAGAAAAACCACAAACAACAGAGGAAAGAGAAAAAGAAAGAGCACTTAATGTTAAGAAGACTCTTGAAGATAAATTATTGCAAAGTGTTATGGGTAGCAACGCTGTTCTTAGCAATCCTTATATGTTTGGTCAATTAGGCATGGCTGGAGGAAAATCAACTTATAATTCTGTTACAGCAAGTGAAGAATTCAACAAAATAAGACAAAAAGCATATTCTGAAACTAAAGCTAAATATGAACAAACAGGGGTTTATGGCGAACCAGGTATGCTTTCGAATGGGGATATTTCTGCACAGATGATGCAACAAATAAGAGAAGTTTCTTCTATAGCGAAATTAGGGGAATTAGAAAAATATGTTAAATCTATCGGAGCAAAATTAGATTTTGAAGTTCCTCAAGAATTGAAAAACGCTTCTTACTTAGAAGTTTTGACTAAAATCCAAAAAGAAGGAAGAGATAAACCAAAAGACAAATATGAAATGACTGTTCTTGGATTGCATCAAACTTTAACAAACATGTATGAAAGAGCTTGTGCAGTAAATGCAGTGCAAGAAAATTACTTCACTGACTTGAATGACCAAGGAAAGATGGTTTTAGAAAATTATCTTCCTAAGAAAGAAGAAGGGAAGTAATTCTTGAAATGAAACTCATTTCTATGTCAGATATTCATGGTGATTTTGAAACTTTTGACTATGCATTAAATTATGTAAGAGATAGTAAAGCAGATGTGCTAACTATTAATGGGGATTTATCTGGAAGTGTTTTAAGTGGGGAATACAATAAAAAATTTATTGATAATTCTGAAAAATTAAGGCAAGTTTTTGGGCAAATTTATAATTTGAGTGGAGGAAGGATAAATACATTTAATGGGGTTTCTAAAATCTTACTTTCTGGAGAATTAGGAGAAATTCCAAAAGAATTGAAAATATCTGCAGAAAATTATCTTGAAACTGAGAAAATTGTAAGGGAGAGAATGTTACAAAATTATGAAGAATTCAAAAAAAAATTTGATGGATTGGAGCAAAAAGTAATACTGGTTCCAGGAAATTGGGATGGAAAATGTATTGATGAAAAATTATCCTTGAGAAATATTCACAACAAACAAAAGGAAGAGGTTAATGGGATTGGGTTTATTGGTTATGGGAGTTCAAACGCCTTGCCTTATGAATTACCACAAGATTTAATTGTTTCATTTGATGAAGATGAAGCATTCAAACATCTTTCATCTTTTGGAGATGTTGATGTCGCAATGACTCATGATTCCCCAAGAGGATTTGAAGGAAATGGAAATCCTTATGGTAAATTCGGATTAAGGTCATACTTATTTGAAAAACAGCCAAGTTTATTTTTATATGGGCATGCACATAAACTTACAATAATGCAAGAAAAAGGAATTGTTATTGCTAATCCAGGTAATCTTGGAAGATATAAGCGAGATTCTTATGGGACATTTTTGGAAATAGATATAGATGAAAATTCAAATGTAACCCCTATAGCAAAACACATGGTTAATGGAACTTCAATAAACTCAGAAAAATTTTAATCCCTCTCAATCAAATCCACAAACAGAAACATTATTAAATATCTAAGCTTTATGATTTATACGGAAAATCAAATGATTAAAATATCTTTAGCAGAATACGAAGGTATGAAAGAAACTATTGAGATATTACAGAATTCTGAACTGATGAAACAAATTTTTGAGAGTGAAAAAAATATTCAAGAAGGAAACATAAAAGAATTAGAAATTTAGTAAATTTTGTGTGAACCGACAGCCTCAATAATTATTTTTTTATTTAAATTATCTATACTATAAATTATCCTTATATTTGAACCCATCCAAGCACTCCATTTTCCAGCTAATCTTCCATGTAATTTATGTGTTCCGATTTCTTCTTGAGGATTTATTTTTAATCTTTCTAATTTATTTTTGATGTCTTTCCTTAGATTTATATATCTCTGTAATCTTTTTTCAACTTTTTTATTGGCAGTGAATATTCTATACATAATCACTTCTCAATCAAATCCTTAACTAATTGAGCCATTGTTTTTAAGAAATCTTCTGTTCTTGCTTGCCATTCGTCGACTACAACTCCCTTTAAATCTTTTATATCGCCATGGCTTATTTTTTTATGCATCATGTTTAAATCTCTAAACCATGCAACATATTTCGAATCTAATTTTTTGGCGTCGACAAAAGTTGTTTTTAAGTCGATTGGAATATGTTCTGGGGAAGCTGGCGGAACATTTGCAGCCATAAGTGCTGCGTGAGCAGAATCAACCATTGCCCAGTAAAGTCCTTCAATTGAATTGAGTTCTGCGACTTTGCTCCTAGCTATATGCATCGGTGCTCTTTGCAATGCGTTATAAATCGCTTCAGGCGTTGATCTTATTTTTCCTTTTAATAACAAAGATTTCAACGGATTGAAAAATCCTGCGAAATCGATAAGTGTTTCTCCATGACGCAAAACATTAATTATCAAAGGGTCGCCTCTTAATAAGTCCTCCCAGAACAAACTCAGTTTCATTGTATTAATGTGCAAACTTTTTTGGTAAGGATTTGCTTGAAGCATTTTGTCGAGTTCTTCTCTATACCAACTAATAAGTTCTTGGTCCCAGTTTATACTTACATCGTCGATTACAATAATAATGTCAATGTCAGAACCAGCGACCATGTCCTTTTTTATCGTCGAGCCAAAAAGAATAATTGACTTCACTATCTTGTTGAATTTTTGGTATGTTTTTGTTGCAAAATCCATCGCGATGTCTCTTTCACTTTTTAATTTCAGTGTAGGAACCTCTTTTGGATTAATTTTCTTTTTAGGAGATTTCTTTTTTGAGATTGTTTTTTTGAACCTAACAATCTTTTTCTTAGAAATTTTTTTCTTCACCATTTTTATAATATATATTAGGATATATAGTTTTTAAATTATTACTTTTATTCCATACCTCTACCACTAATTCTACTTCCTTCAGCCCCTGGTCTTTGTCCCCCGAGTTCTGTAGGTAATTCTGAAAATCCTGCTCCAAACATTTGGAAATTTCCTGAAGGAAAAATTTGCCCCATGCCCGAAGCATAATCTTGCTGGAACATTCCTGCCCCCTGATACCCAAATGCTTCCATTGTTGGTCTAAATGGAGGATTTGATTTATTTCCTGGAGAAAAATGTTGCCACCATTGCAAAGCTTCAACAACTTTTTTCCCTTTAAATCCTTCTTTTTCCAAATTTTCCATTATCTCTTTAATTGGAACATTTCCCATTCCCATGGGCAATTCTGTATGCTCGAATCCGAAATTATCTGAAAGATGAACATGTTTAACAAGAGGAGCAACAGCTTTGGTTTGCTGAATAATATCTTCACTTTCATAACCTCTTTTTCTTAACATATTTATATGCCCGACATCCCAAGTTACTCCAAGAAGTTTTTCTGCTTGTTTTTTAGCCTCGGATTTTGACATATTCAGCCCCCCTTCTTTTTTGTCTTTCATAGCTTTTTCCACAAACTTTTCTCTTGATATTTCTACAAGGTCTCTTAATTCCTCTCCTGTGCTAAATGCTGTTCCTGCAGGGGGATTTTCAATAGAAATTATTGGAGCTGTTTTTCCAAATTTACTATAAGCATTTAAGGCGATATTTGAAAAAGTTTCTGTTGATTTTTCTCTCGCAAATTCATTTAATGGTTTAAAAATTTGTGGAGCAAGTGAAGTATCTTGAAGATTATTCATTAACCCCTGCAATGCGTGTGAAGTTTGCATAACATCTATTCCCTCCCCCATATTTTTTCCAAAGTTTTCGGATATTTCTTTTAATTTATTTTTTTGTTCTTCTGTCCCAAACTTATACGCTGTGTGAAAAAGAGAATTAAGTTGTTTGCGAACCTGACTTAAATATCCATGCGCATTGTTTAACTGAGATAATGCTTGTTGTTGAGTTGGCGTTAGGTTTTCCCGATGCAATTGTTTTCCCTGAATTTCTTTTATTACATGCTGAATTTGTGGAAAATTTGCTTGCAACATTTTATCTGCCCCATCTTTGTAATAAATTAACTGAGATATTGAATCAATCCATTGGTTATTATTTTTTGTTCTTAGTTCTACATCAAGATTAAATTCTTCTTGTTTTTCTAAGTCATGCCCTGGAATATATCTTGGCTCATCTTTAATAGCCCCCATCTCCCCTGTTTCTTGATTAACTATTAACAATTTCTGAATTTTTCCATCTTTAGTTTTTTCTGTTCCAGGAAGCCCTGCAGTAGAATGAAATGTTACAGGAATATTCCCTTCGGGATTTATCTCATGCGACCTTTCAACAGCCATATTCATTTGTCTTTCAACAGCCATTCTATCTGATTCATTAAATCCTTGTTGTGTTGCTCCTGATGGTTCTATCACTGGTGCATGCACACTAATCTCCACGCCAGTTAATTTGCTTAAGCGATGTAATTCTTTTAGATGTTGTTGAGGAATCGATTCAAAAGTTCCTGCATCAACTTGAGTCATTTCAATATTTTTCATCCCCGCAGAAAGAGCCTCTGAAATTTCTTTCATTACATTTGCAGTTCTTGCGTCGGTTGATTGGCTTATTCCCGTCGAGGGCATTTGATATCCTGTGAAATTTACTCCATAATTAGGTTCAAGTCCGCTATAAGTCGGACTAAGTGTGGAATATCCGCCCTCATAAATGTCATTTATTTTGTACCCTCTTTTTTCTGCCATGATTATTGTAATGCACAAATGTTTATTAATTTAACTAAATTTCGAAATCTTGTATTTTCGTTCTTGCTCAAATGGAAGTTTATCTTTGTCTTTTTTAAATTCAGTATGAATTCTTTCTCTATCCCAATCTTGGGGCTTTTGATCTGTTTGTTCTGGCTGGAAAAAATTTTGTCTTGATTCTTGATGCAAGCCTTCTGCAAATTGTTGGGGGGGATTTTTTATTGTTGTCTGGTATTCTGATGTCTTTTTTTCTGTATTAGGATCTGTGGATAAAATGTAATCTGATTTAGACGATGCAGAGTAATCTTTTCGAAAACCTTCGTCATCTTTTTTAGTGGGGGTTGTGTCTGGGATAAAAATTTCTTCTAAGTTTTTCGGTTCTTTTATTTTCACAACATTTTCGATAATTTGTGGAGAAGAATTTCTTTGAAAGAGATTTTGATTAAAACTTGGTCGTTGCATAATTTTCTCTAATTCCTTAGTTTTTAATTCGGTGTCGTTGTGAATTTCTCTTATCTCTCCCTCTTTTAGTTCTTCTTCAATTTCCTCGTCTTCAATTTCTTCTTCAGATTTTTTATTCTTTTTAGGCATATATTATAGAAGAAATTGGGATATATAAAATTATTTAATTAAACCTATGCGAGGGCATAACCTGGATTACCTACTGCAATTATCTCATATAAGAAATCCTCTTCTACTGGTTTCTTTTCTATATTTGGGGCGTCAAAATTCAGTTTTATTTTTGTTTTTGGAAAAGCTTCAAGTTCTGAGCGAGATAATAAAACAGAATTAAATTGTGCTCCGTGAATAATTTTTCCGTCTATTTCAAATATTAACTGGTCAAAATTTTTCTTATATTTTTCTTGATTATCTCTTATGTCTAATGGGATATATACTTGACAAGGACCAATATCTTCTAATAATGCATCCCCGAGATAAACACATTCCACCCCATAATTTAATGCAAGAATTCCCAAGCCGTCATCAAACGAATTCCCAAAAATACTGAGTTGATGCTCTGGTTGATCTTGTTCCATAATCATAAATAGAAAAGAAATTTAAAAATATTTAGATGATTAGGTATTATTAATTTAAAAGAAATTATTCAAGTAAAATTTACTTTTTTATATTTACTCGTCGTGAATTTAAATTTGCGGACTTAAGTATAGCTAACCATTCCGTGGGCTTTTTTGTATATGTCAAATAATGTAAATGCTGTTTCTTCTGCATTTTTTGTTGCAAGCTTTCTTAAATGAGTTTTCTCAATCCAACTGTCTGGTTTAATTTTATCAATTTTTACAGAAGTTTCTTTTTTGTCTTTCTTTTTATCTCCAGAATCATAATGCCCAATAAGAGCTAAAAATGGATTTGCTCCTTTTGACTTTTTCTTTTCTTCTGCATTCTCTTCTTCTGATTCTTCTTTCAAATATAAATCTATTTCTTCTTGCATTTGGCCTAAACTTTCAGTCGTTGTTCCTTCAATTAATCTAAGAGCGTCATTAATGTCTGATTTGTCTATCTCTTGTTCTATTTTTTTAAGTTCGTCGTCGTTGAGTGCGTATGCACGAAATGTAACCTCTGCCTTTCCGATAAAATTTCCCTGCTGTGGCACAGCTCTAAAATTAAAATCTACTAATATACAACTATGGTAATCTCTTTTCACTTTTAAATTTTTGAAATCTTTTGGCATATCTCCAGAAACCGCGGCGTCTTCTATTTTAAGTTTTGATTTTCCTAAAATAGTTAATTCTAAAATTACTCTGTTAAATGCTTTCGCGAGTTCGGGGTTTCGTCCACTATCTTTTGATTCAAGGTCTTGAACTGCTTTTAGATATGGCTTAGCCCATCGAGTATACAATTTAAGATTGTTAACCTGACTTTTTAGAAATGTTCTTTGAATCGCATATCTTTTTTTCAATTCTTTTTCTGATTCTTTCACCCATCGGTTATATTCCAAAATTCTTGGCATTAATATTCTTTTAATTCTGTCATTCATATCTATTTTGGCAACTTCTTTTTCATTATTAACCACAAGAAATGCGTCCCATAAGGTCTGCATAGCTACTTGCCCCATTGCCAATCCTTTTATGCTCGTTCCACCCTTGATTATATCTACCTTATCGAGCCAAATTTGTTTCAAGGTTAAATTCGAAGCTTCTTTAATTTCTTTTTTATCGGATTTTAAATCTTCATAAATTTGCAATCTTAATTTAAAATCTTTTAAATCATGAATGTTTTGGAGAATTCCTTTTGTTATAATCCCTATTGATTGCATCATTTTCATTGCTTCGTCTTGCATCCTTGCAGATTTCATTCCTGTTTCTGAGAAGTGAGTTCCTCCAGCAGTATCGGAAAAATTGTCGATAATTTTTTCTGGGTTTAACCCAAAATCATTCATCAAATCAATTATAAAATAGTAAACTGGTTCAAGGGTTTCTGAATATGATTCATAAACTAAAGTGTGCTTTGCATCTGACCCGCCTTTTTTTTTGTATGTTGGGACAACCTCTTCAATTATTTCGTATATTTCCTTCACATCTCCCATAATAGAATTAAGTTCTATGTGTTTAAAAATCCTTCTTAAAATAACATCTTTTACAATCACAAAATTATTTAAAGGGAGCAAGAAATTAAATTGTATGGATGATGAGTCGAAAAGCATAGAAATACATATTGTAAGGGAGCCAATAAAACCAGAAGTTTATTATAAGAATGTTGAGGAGCTTGTTTTAGATGGTCACTTTGAGCCAGATGTTATTATAAAACCTGGAACAAAATCTTCGGAATATGCTGGTTGGTCGATGGAATTGTCTAAAGAGCTTTGTGGGAAAATTTGTATAAAAAATGGGGATTACGCGGTCGTTGAGATTCGTGATAACATTCCTAGACTTTGCAAATATAAATTAAGTGATTTGGTAAAGATTTGATAATAAAATTTCCACTTCTAATTCAATAATACTCAATCAACAAAATTTTTATAAACTGTGCAATCTTAAAAAAATTATGGGTTTGTTTGGATTTAAAAAAAAGAATGATGTTGTTGATTTAACTGAGAATTTTCAAGAATCCCCTCAAAAGGTGGAAACTTCTCAGACGCAGAAAGAGGCGTCTAAAAGTTCTTTGCCATTTTCTTTTTTTAAGCCGGCAGATGCAGATTCTGAAACTTCTGATTCAGACTCATCTCCAGCGAGTGCGCATGAAAGAAGAAGAAAACTTGCAAAAAGATTGGCAGACATGACCTCGAAAGTAGAAAATTTGTCGAGTCAGATTTATAATCTTCAGCAAAGAATTGAACTTCTTGAAAAAAAAGTTGATGTTAGAGGAAGTTGAATATTAATTGAGATTATTAAAAAATCATTCTTTCTTCTTGTAATTTATTTAATTGAAAATTTAGATTTATCCCCGCATCAATAAATTTATTACGAACATCTTGTGCAAAAGGATTCATTGTTTGCATATCATTAAAAAGAGATTTGGGGTTATTTTTTATAATGTCTATTATATTCATTAAATCATCAAAAGTTTTTGTGCTTAATTCTACCCTTTTAAGATTTAGATTGTTAGCTATTTGGCAAATAAAATGTGTTAAAGATTGGGAGACAGCTATTTGTTTATCATGTTCTTCTGGAGTTGTTACTATCACTTTTAATCCTAAATCTTCAAGGAAATCTTTTACTTTACTAAAATTTTTATTTTTAACTCTAACATTACATAATGCTATTTTCATTCCCTTAATATCATCTGGAGCAGATTGTGGTCCAAACAAAGGATGAGTTCCCACTATCTCAATGGTTTTTGGTAAGATTTCTTTCATAGCATTACATGCAAATATTTTAAGTGAACAAACATCTAATATTAAAGTTTCTGGAATAAGTTTATTTTTAATTTTATGCAAAGTTTCAGTAAATTTTTCCATAGGCACTGCTAATATGATGATTTTATTTTTTAGGGCATTATCAAGAGAAATGAATTTTATACCTATTTTTTCCGCATCTTTTGTTTTATCAAAAATATCTGTAATCACTATCTCCGCTTTTTCTTTTAAATGATTCGCTATAAATTTTCCAAAATTTCCAAATCCGATTATCGAGATTTTGTCTTTCATAGTAATTTTATCAAATCTTTTATCTTAATATAATTTATTGTAGATTATTCAATAATCTAACGAAATATTTATAAATAATTGAATATTATACAATTTATAGTAAAATGAAGGACATAAAACCAAAACTTATAGAGTTGTTTAAAAAAGGCTATTGCACCCCGCAAATATCTGTAATAGCTAAAAAACTTAAAGAACCTTCAACAACAATACACTATAACATAAAAAAACTTGGAGAAGAGGGAACAATAAAGTCCTACAAGGCTGTTTTTAATCATAAGAAAATAAATGAAGGGCATTGTACATATATTTTTGTAAATTTAATTTCTGAAAAATATGCTGAACCAGAACATATAGCAAAAGAAATAGCTAAAGATTCGAGAGTTGAAAGTGTGGATATTTGCACAGGAGATTATGAATTATTAATTAAGTTAAGAACAAAAGACATAGATGAGTATTATGAGTGGGCAAAAAGTGCTATAAAAAAATATGGGTTTTCTAAAACAACTTCAATAACCTCCCTGAAACAAATTAAATCTGAGTTTGTGGAGTGATTTTGCTAATAAAATCATTTCTGTTCTTTTACACTATTTTATGAATCAAAGAGATTTAACAAAATATTTCCTCGACCAAAAAACTTATAAACTATAGTTAATACATATAAACTATGGTTAATACATATAAACTTAGGTTAACTGGTTTACAACAGGATATCTTGAACATTTTTTTTTTGCATCCTGAACAAATCTTTAATGGAAGAACTTTATCACGAAAGTTAAATGTTTCTCAACCAGCAATATCAAAAGCGATTAAGAATTTAATTAAGGAGAATTTAATTGTCGTCGACAAAGACAAAGAAACTAATAGACTGTCCATAAAACTTAATAGGGACAATAAAAAAATATTTGGGATGAAAAGGGTTGAAAATTTAAAGTTAGTTTATGAATCTGGATTATCTGAATTTCTGGAAGAAAAATTTCCGGGATGCACGATAATTTTATTTGGGAGTTATTCAAGAGGAGAAGATATAACTGAAAGCGATATTGATATTGCAATTGTTGGGACAAAAGAAAAATTAATGAATCTGGTAAAGTTCGAGAAAATTTTAGAAAGAGAAATTATCCTTAATTTTTATTCTTCGTTTAATGCTATTCATAAAAATTTGAAAGATAGCATATTAAATGGCATATTGCTTTCTGGGAGCGTGGATTTATGAATCTGCCAAGGGAATTTGAGCACTATCTAAAAGCAGGAGTTGTTAGAAAAACCAGCCAGAATAAACCAAGAGCAGAATTTTTAATAAATGAATCAAAAATCTCTTTAGAAGGTTTAAAAGAAAGAGTCGAAATAATTGGAATAAATGATAAGAATACAAATTCTATAATAAAAGATTGTTATGATATCATTATGGAAGTTATAAGAGCAAAACTTCTTTTGGAGGGATATAGCTCGTCGGGAAATTATGCCCACGAAGCAGAAATTTCTTATCTCAAAGAAATGGGATTTCCTGAATTTGATGTTTTTTTCCTAAATGAATTAAGATATTTTAGAAATTCTGTTAAATATTATGGCAAGATTTTAAACAAAGAATATGCAAAAAAAGTTTATGATTATCTTAATAAAACTTATAAAAAGATAATTATTATATTAAATAAGAAATAAAATGAAAAACTTTGAAAAAAAAGCCCGCGCGTATGCACTGAAAAATGCAATTGCGTACGAAGGAAAAGCAGTGCAGGGAGCAGTTATTTCTGCTCTTTTTAATGAGGGGCTGGATAAAAAAGATGTTGGGAAATATGCGAAAGAAATTAATAAAATTGTTAATGGGGTGAACAAATTATCTATCGACGAACAGAAAAAAGAATTTGAAAAATTTCATGAAGAAGTTAGCGAGAGAGAATCGCGGGAAGGATTGCCTGAACTGCCCGATGTTCCAAAAAAAGGAGTGATGATGAGATTTAGACCAGCACCTTCTGGGCCATTACACGTCGGGCACATCATTTCTAATATGCCTTCTTCCTTGTATGTTAAAAAATACGGCGGAAAATTTTTAGTTATTATCGACGACACAGACCCAGAAACAACTCTCTTAAAGGCGTATGAAAATTTGAAAAGAGATTGCGATTGGATTTTCGGAAATGTTACAGAATATATTAATTCGTCAGACAGAATGGATTTGTATTATAGTTATGCTGTCAGTTTAATTGAAGAAAAAAGGGCTTATGTTTGCACTTGTTCTCAAGACGAATTCAAGAAATTTTCTGAAACTCAAAAAGATTGTCCTTGCAGAAAAAAATCTGAAAAAGAAAATATAAACGATTGGGAAAAAATGCTTTCCAGCAAAAAGGGATTTGACGAGGGAAAAGCTGTTCTGAGATTTAAATCTCCTGAAGGAATGCAAGACCCAAATCCAGCGATGAGAGATTTTCCACTTGCAAGAATTAACGAGACCAAACACCCTCTTCAAAAAAACAAATATCGTGTTTGGCCGTTGATGAATTTGGTTGTTGCTGTCGATGACATGGATTTTGAAATGACTCATATTATTCGAGGAAAAGACCATAGAGATAATGCAAAAAGACAGAAGATGATTTTTGATGTTTTTGAAAAAAAGTTTCCTTGGACTTTTTTTATGGGCAGAATTAAATTCAAGGATTTGGTTTTATCAAAAAGAAAATTAACTGCGATGATTGCTTCTGGAGAATTTTCAGGGGATGATGATGAAAAAATTCCTACAATTGCCTCGTTAAGAAAAAGAGGTTATAAGCCAGAAGCGTTTGCAAAATTCGCAGAACAGAGAGGTCTCACAGAAGTTGATAAAGTAATGGACTCGAAAGATTTTTTTGAAATCCTCGATAGTTTTAATAAATGATTTTGAACGAAAACCTTTAAATATGGTGAATTCTTTAATGATTCACCTAACAGAAATGAAAGGAGGTTGATATATGAAAAACAAAAAAGGTCTATCTGAAATTGTGACTACTTTAATAATAGTTGTTTTAGTCTTTGTGGCTATCGGTATTGTTTGGGGTGTTGTAAAAGTTTTTCTTGATATTGGAGCAGGGACTATAGAAATTTCTAGTAAGTGTCAATTAATTAGTTTAACTATAAAAGGAAACACAAGTAGTTGCGAGGGAACTGGTTGTTCAGTGTCTATAGAACGAGATGCTGGAGGAGTGGCTTTCGATGGAGTAAAGATTCTTGTAAGCAATGCTACTGGAAGTGGAAATGCTGAAGTTTCAGGAAATATAGCTGATTTTGAAACAGTTGTAAAACCTGCTACTGGAGTTGGAAATGCAAATAAAATAGCAGTAGTACCATACTTTTTAGATGATTCAAACGTTAAACAGCTTTGTTTAAATACTGTTGAATACAAATTACGTTAATTTTAAATTTTTATTTTTCTTTTTTTCTCTTGGCGAGACTTTATTAGAATTCTAATTTTTTTTGATTTTTAGTGCAACGACGCCGAAAGCAAAAATTTTGTATAGCTCGAATAACCCAAAACAACTATAATTCAGAAATAGACTCTTTTATAAGCCTTGCAATTTCTTGATCTTTAAATTTAATTTGATTAACTAATTTTTTAGCTTTGGCAGACATCCTTTTATACATAAACTTAATTTTTTCTTTCGTTCTTCCCGCACCATTTCTTTTTAAATATGAAGGAATATTGTAATCAAAATAAGCGAGGCTGTCCGCGTCCATTAAAATATTTGATTCTTCATCCCCACCAAATTCGTGATTTTCGACAAGGTGCTTAACTTTATCAATAATCTTTTGAGGATAATTGTGTTTTTTTAGAATATTGCAAATGAATTCGGCAGATCTTATCGAATGTTCTTTTTTGAATTCATCAATTTTTGAAAAGTCTTTCAAATCTTTTTCAGTAATTTTTGTGATTGCTCTATCAATGTCATGAGATAAGGCTGCAATTTTGAGAGCTCCATCTGCGTTAGGTTTAAGGTTAAGTGCCCATTTTAACACAAGTTTTGAATGTTTTAATTCAAAATCCAAGGGAGAATTTGGCAGGATGCTTTCTATTTCTTTTTTAATCAACTCAAATTTTGTCATAATTAGTAAAATGCGGGGGCATATATAAATATTGTTTCTAAGGGTTAAATAATATGATTTAGCATGATAAAAGAGTGTGGGGAGTAAATTGATGAAAAAAATATTTTGGAGGGAGGCCAAAATAATATTGTATATTAGATTTACAGGTAATTATACTTTCTTAATCACATAAACTTCGTCGTTTTTTCTGACCCTTTCTTTTAATTTTATTCCAATCTCTTGGGTTTTTTTGGCTTCTTTAACAGATTTCTTTTTTGATTCCATATATTCTATTTTGTCGTCGAGAATTCCTGTTGTCTTTCCAATAATTGCTATTTTGTCTCCAACATTTAATTCAGAAACTAATTTTATTGTTGCAACTTTTATTTTTGGGTAATAATGATTTACTTTTCCCACAAAATGTTTTTTTTCTGTCGCTGCGCTATGTTCAATTGTCGCGAAATCTTTTGGAGTTGGTTGCCCGAGGTAAAATCCCGAGGAGAATCCTTTATTGTAAACTTTGGCTAATTCATTCATTAATTCTTTAACTTGTTCTTGAGTCAATTTATTATCCAGTGCTTTTCTATAAGCTCTTGTTACTGCGTCGACATATCGAGGGTCTCTGTTTCTTCCCTCTATTTTGAAACTTGTGACTCCTGCTTTTTTTAATTTTTCTATGAATGGCAGAGTGCACAAATCTTTGGCTGAAAGCACTTTATCATTTTGAATTTCTAATTCATATCCTTCTTGCTTGTCTTTTACCACGTAACTTCTTCTGCATGGATGAATGCATGCCCCCCGGTTTGCAGATTTATTGAATAAAAATTGAGACATTAAACATCTTCCTGAAATAGACAAGCACATTGCTCCGTGGACAAATGTTTCCACTTCAATTATTTTTGATATGTTTTGAATTTGTTTTAGATTTAATTCGCGGGCTAAAACTATTCTTTCTGCTCCAAGTTTTTTATAAAATTTTGCCGATTCAGTGTTTGAAACAGACGCTTGCGTTGAGAGGTGGAAAGGAATTTTGTATTTTTTACATAGTTGAATGATAGACAAGTCCCAACAAATTATCGCATCAATATATTTTTTGGATCTTTTTATTATTTTTTCTACTCTTTTTAATTCAGAGTCATATATTATTGTGTTTAATGTCAGATACATCTTAACTTTTTTCCCACAGATTTTTCTAATTTTTGATAAATCGGAAATTTTGAAATTTTTTGCAGATGAACGCATGTTGAATTCTTGCACTCCAAAGTAAATGGCATCTGCTCCGGCGTTCACAGCGGTGATTAACATTGGGAAATTTCCGGCAGGAGCCAACAATTCGTATTTTGTTTTCATTGAATTAAGAAAATCTTTTTGTATATAAAACTATTTAAAATTAAAAAATCGAATGAAAGAATGAAAATTATAGAGGAATATGGGGAACACGCAAGGGCCCTCGACGCTTTATTTTTGGCATATATAGAATCGACAAGATCAGAATGTAAAAGATATAAAATAGGTGTTGTGATAATCGGAGAAGAGGATAAAGTTATTGGAACTGGATATAATAAACCCTTAGACAAAAGATTTTGTGAGCCGAAATGTGTTATGGACGGCGATTCGCCCCATAGAAAAATTGGAGCGTGTTCTTCACATGCCGAAGAGATGGCGATTTTGGGAATGTTGAATTATAATTTTAGTTACGAAGAAGTAAAACAGGGAATAAACTTAAGAAAAAAATTGGAGAATTCAAAAATGTATTTTAGAAAATTTGGGAACAATGGTCAAATTTATTTGGAAAGGCCTTTGTGCAATACCTGTAGTGGATTGATTCTTAATGCTGGAATCCCCGAGATAATTTTGTCTCACAAGGAAGGCATTGTAATTTATGGTGCTAAAGAATTCCACAAGTTATCTAATGATGATTTTCTAAACAACTTTAATCTCAAATCGATTTCAGATATTTCAAAATAAAAACCATTGACGCCCACGCCACTAAAACAATTACTCCCATAACTGCTAACAAGTTTTGGGAATTTTGGAAAGGGAGCGTTACATTCATTCCATAAATACTTGCAAAAAGAGTGGGGATTGCCAAAAAAATTGTGAAGCCGGTAAGCAATGTAACTGTTTTATTCAAATCTGTTGAAAGTTTTGTAGAATAATAATCTCTCATGTTTGAAATGGCTTTAAGAGTCGATTTACAAAGTGTGTATGTTTCGTTCAAATCATTAATTAAATCTTCAAGTTTTTCTTCGTCTTCGTCGTGGAATTGAATAAACTCAGCTTTCAAAACCTTTTTGTAGGTTTGCATTGTTTCCCCAAAAGAAGAGATGTAATTATTCAGTTTGTTTTCGTGATTAATCAATCTTGCAATATCTTTGTTGTTTAATTTGCTCAAATCTGTTTTATTATGCTTAACATCTTTAATGATTTTATGAACTGAAGCATCAAAATTTTTGGAAATAGAAAATAGAATTCTTAGAAGATTTCGCGAACTATTAAAGAAAACTGTTTTTTTATATCGCTCAAAAATTTGTTGAAAAATTTCCAGAGGGTGTTTCGAAATTGTGATTAAATCATTTTGAGAATAGATTACTAAAAAAGATGACATGTCTTCATAAATGATTTGTTCAGTTGGAACAGTAAGAAATATGTAAACTCTTTTTTTGACTATTTCAAATCTCGGGCTTTCGTGAATATCAAGACCATCTTTTATATCTTCTTTTTTAAGTTTGAATTTTGTAATCAAAAAATTCAGCTCGTCTTCATTTGGGTCAACCACATTAATCCAACAATCCTTGACGTATTTGTCCAACTTCTGCAATTTTCCCTTTTTATTTCTAATAATATATTCTATCATCTTTTTCGGAGATATTTATTCTTTTTTCAAATGAACATCCAATTGTGGGAAAGGAATGTTTATTTTATTTTCGTTCAATGAATTGTATATCTTTGTATTTACAATATCTATCGTCTCATTTTTTACTGATTCTTCAAAAGTATCTAGGTAAAAAAACGCTTTAAATTTCAAACTCGAATCCGCCATTTCTATAAATCTTATAACTGGCTCGTGTTTTTTTGAAATAACTTTGATTGATTTCAATTCTTTCATTATCACTTTCTTTACTTTTTCAATATTAGAGCCATATGCAACTGAAAATGGAACACTGATTCTCGTCGCTGGTTCTGGCAATGCAATGTTTTGAATCATGCTATCAGCAAGTTTTGAGTTTGGAATTATTATTAGTTCATTATCCAAAGTTATTATTTTTGTGCTTCTCAATCCTATTTTTTGTATTTTTCCTTTTATCCCTGGGGTAATATTAACTAAATCGCCGACGCTTACAGAATGGTCAAGAATTATTGAAGCTCCAGAAAACACATTGCTTAATATTGGTTGCAAAGCGAGGGCGATGGCTAAACCGGCAATACCCAATCCTGCAAGAAGAGGCCCAACTTGAATTCCCCAATAACTTAAAATATATAATATTGTTATTGGAATAAACGAAATCTTCAAAACACTATTCATCAATGAGATTAAATTATCATCCAAGGAAGTTTTTGTTCTCTTGGAAACATTTCTTATCGCATTGATAATTATTAGATCTACAATTACATAAATAAGATATGACACGACGATTATCAATCCAGTATATATTGTATTGTGAATTATTTTACTTACACTTTCAGTCAAAGCTATTTGTTCCAATGAAACTCTCAAACTTATTAGAAAGGCGATTAGTGTGAGAGGAGTTGACGCCTTTTCTATCAATTTGTCGTCGATATCTGTTTTTGTTTTCCCAGCGATTTTTAAAAATAATCTTTCTAGTAAAAAAAGTCCTGTTCTAACCAAAATTATTAATCCAATCAGAATTACAAATGCTCTTAAATATTGATTTGGGATGTATTGTTCAAGCATTTTTAACCTCTGAGTATAATTGGATAGTTGTCTTTAAAAAGGTTACTTACAAGAATTATTTGAACAAATCAAAATTTAAGTTGATAATATTTGTTCCTGAAAAACCTTATAAATTGATTTAACCTTTAAAAAATATGGCGGTTGTAGTTTAATGGTAGAATGCGAGACTGTGGCTCTTGAGATGAGTGTTCGATTCACTCCTTCCGCCCTTGAATGCAATGAAAGAGGTGCAATGAGAATCTTTTGATTATTTTAATTCGACTTCCGCCCTTTATATTTTTTAATTCGACTTCCGCCCTTTTATTCTGTGGTTTCTTCACTACCGCCAAAAAGATTTTTGAAAAAATTTCCAATTGATTCGGCAAAGTTTGTCATTGCGTTTCCAATTCCTGCAAAAACCCCTTCTCCTGTTCCAGCGTCATCGCCGAATTCAGAACTTGAATCTCCACAAGTAACATCTACAATACATTCGTAACCTTCACCAGAATCTCCCATTACCGGCTCTCCATAACAATGCTCGCAAGTTTCACACTCTTTTTGTTTTGCCTTTAATTCCTCGTCGTCCAAACATGGTCCTGCATATAGATAAACGCAATCATTCGCACATTTCTGGCATATTTCATTCCCTTTTTCTCCGCCTTCACCTGCCTGACAGATTAATCCTGGTTGAATTTTATTGACACAATCTCTTATACATTGTTCTTCTTCTGATTTTGCTTCGGGTTCTTTAATCATTCCGCATTCTTCGTCGCATTTTGCTTGGTTTTTAGACTGGCAAGAAAAATCATATGCTCCACATCCTTCTGATGCACATTCTTCGACGCATTTTTCTTCTGTTGTTTGTTCTGGTTTTGCTAAACTGCATTGTTGCATACATTGATTTTGGTCTCCTGAACAACCAACTCCTGGCGACGAGCAACCCATGCAAGTCATCATGCAAGATTGTTCTTCTGCACTTGGACCAATTTGATGACTCTCTTGAGAAATAACTTTCCCTGTTGTTTCATTATTAGAAATACTTGCATAAGAAATAAGAATTAAAACTAGAATTAACGCCAGAACAATTGGAATTAATAATCTCTTTTTCATTTATATATGTGGAAATGGTATTATTTAAATATTTTGAATGCGCATTTAATCTTCTAAAAAATTATTCTCTCCCTTGCAAGATGTTTTTCACAATTGTGTAAACTTCGGGATATTTTTCTATTTTTAAAATCTCTCCATGCAAAAGATTTATTCCCGAACAAGTTCCCTCTATGTAATATTGTTTTGAATTATTTAGAATCGCATTATCATTTAAGACTATGCCGTCGCCCATGCCATTTGTCATAGGACAACCAGTTCCAATAATGTTGTATGTCTTTACATTTGGCGACGGATAATTATTTAACTTATTAAAAAATAAACTGCCCGAAGTCATATCAGTGCATTCAGATTCAGCCCCGAATACAGAACAAATTGAAACAATATTCCCCTCAATTCCATTATTTGGAGCGCTAATTAGAATTAATTTATCAACGCTGTCATTTCCGAATAACTGAATGTATCTTCTAGCAACTACCCCCCCCATACTATGCGAAATTATTACCACTTTTGGTTGGCCTGTTTCGTATTTCAATTTATCAACTAATGTTTTTAACATAATAGAATAAGTATCTATATTCTCACTTTTTGTTTGCACAGGAAGATAACTAGAACCAGATTCCTTTAAAACATCATAATAATATGTGGATCTGACTGTTATTGGAACCCCGGATAACCCCAGTATACCTGAAATGTTTGAATCCAAATCATAAATAGTTAATTGGCCTGCATTCAAAAATCCCTCAGAGTCTAATTTAATTTGTAAATTTTGAAAAACATTTAAACTATATTCGGCAGAAATATCTTTGTTAAAATCATGCCCATGAATAAAAATAATAGGGTACGCATTTTCCGCTCTTCCACATGCCTTGCAAACATTGTAAACACAACATTCTGGTACGGGATTATTAAGATTAAAGTTCGCAAAATTTTCGGTAGGAGTATTTAGAACTATTTGAGTTAAATTAAACCGCAAAGTATTATTAACTTTAAATGTTCCATTTGAAATAGATAAATTAGAAAAGTTAGTATCAAAAATTGTTGAAGCAATTTTAACTTTCTCATCAAGACTCGAATTTTTTGAAAAAGAATCGACTTTAGAATTAAAATCTTCAATAATTGAATTTAATATTAGTGCATCGGATTCGTTCATTTCTCTGTTTGACAAAGTTGATAAATTCTGATAATATAATTTAATTGAATTGACAATGTCGTTATATTGATTTATTTTAGAATAAATGCTTTTATTTACATAGATGAAATTAGATAACAGTTCATTCTCGTTTTCTACAATCTTCTCAAGTGATTTATTTACCGCGTTGTAATCCCCTTTTTGCCATAAACTATTGACAATGGAAAAATTGTTTATAATTTCTTGGGAAATATTTATTAAATTTGTAAAATTATCGTCGATAGAAAGTGTTTGATTGAATTCATTTAATCTTGACTGAAAATAGTTTAATGTTGAATTAATTTGGCTTGTTTCATTATATATAAAATAAATCTTGGCCGAAAGATTTTTTGCCAAATCTTGTTGTTGCTGATTTGGTCCATATTCAATAGTTATTAAAATATCTTTAGAGACGGGCAATTCATCTGTAGAGCATAAAGAAGTTTTAATGTTTTTGCAGGTTAATCCGAATCTATACATCTCTTGGCCATTACCTAATTTATTTTGAAAGAAAATTTCTTCCTTTTTTTGAGATGCCTGGCCTAAATTAAATTTTTGAGAATTGAGAATAACATTATTAGAAACATCAAAAAATAAATATTCGCATTCGGTTTTACAAAATGGGCTGGTAACTTTTGAAATTTTAAAATCTATAACTTTACTTTGTCCATATACCAAAAAGATATCTCTATAATCAGAATTTAATTGAATAACTAAATCATTTCCAATTAAAAATTTTATGTATAAATATAATTTAAATCCTAAAAAAATTATAATCACGATTAAGATAAATCTAATTAAAAATTTCATAAACCGCTTTTTTTCCATAAAACTAACAGGATTCTATGTATAAAAAGTTATCTTGAAACCTAAAACCAATATAAACTTCAATCCCCCAACAATCATCAGAAAATTTAAAAATCCCCTAATTTTAATCCAAATATGGCAATTAAAATCAGACAGTGTATTCATTGTTAAAAAAGATTTTTCTGCAAATATTTATATATGTTCTTTAATTAAATACTTAAAATAGAAAAATGAAAACCGAAATGAATTTTGAAAAACTAAATGGATTAATTCCTGCAATTGTTCAAGATAGTAAAACCAATGAAGTGCTAATGTTGGGATTTATGAACAAGGATGCATTTGAAAAAACCCAAAAATTAGGTAAAGTTACATTTTGGAGCAGAACACGAAATAAACTATGGACTAAAGGGGAGACTTCTGGAAACTTTTTAATAGTCAAAAAGTTATACCTAGATTGCGATGAAGACACTATTTTAATAAAAGCAGAACCTAAAGAACCTACATATCATACAAAAAATAAAACTTGTTTTTTTAAAGAATTAAAATGAAAAAAATAAAATTAGGAATACCTAAGGGAAGTCTACAAGACGCCACCATAAAATTATTCAAAAAAGCTGGCTTTAATATTATAGTTAGCGAAAGATCTTATAAACCTGTTATAGACGATGAAGAAATAGAATGTTTATTAATTAGGGCTCAAGAAATTCCTAAGTATGTAGAACGAGGGGTTTTAGATGCTGGTTTAACTGGTAAAGATTGGATAGAAGAAACAGAATCAAAAGTAGAAGAAATAGAAAATCTTGTGTATTCTAAACAGAGATTTAAGAAAGTTAGGTTAGTTCTTGCAGTCTCAAAGGATTCTAAAATAAAGAGTGTGAAGGATTTAGAAGGGAAGAGAATAGCGACAGAGTTCATTAATGTCACTAAAAATTATTTAAAAAAGAATAAAGTAAATGCAGATGTTGAATTTTCTTGGGGAGCGACAGAAGTTAAAGTTCCGGAATTAGTCGACGCTATTGTTGAATTGACTGAAACTGGGTCTTCGTTGGAAGCAAATAATCTTAAGATAATAGATGTAATTTTAGAATCAACTACAAAATTCATAGCAAACAAAAGTTCTATGAAAGATGCATGGAAAAAACAAAAGATTCAAGAAATTGCGTTGCTTCTTAAAGGGGCGTTAATAGCCGAGGAAAAAGTGGGGTTGAAAATGAATATTGAAAAGAAAAATTTAAATAAAATATTATCTTCTCTTCAATCTTTAAAAAATCCTACAATTTCTGAATTGAGTGATAAAAATTGGGTTGCTGTTGAAGTTATAATAGACGAAGAAAAAGTAAGAAAAATAATCCCCAAATTAAAAAAATTAGGGGCTCAAGGAATTGTAGAATACCCTCTGAATAAAATAATTTATTAAAATGAAAACCGAAATAGTTAAAGGATTCAATGACTTCACTGGCGAAGATGCTGTAAAAAGAGCAGAGATTAAAAAAATTCTCGTCGAGATTTTCGAGAAATATGGTTTTGAGCCAGCCGAAACTCCGTTAGTTGAATATGAAGAATTTGTCAAAGGAGATAATGAAAAAGACGAAGCTGTGTCAGACATTTTCAAATTGCAGGACAAAGGAAAGAGAAAACTTGCCTTGAGGTATGAATTCACATTTCAATTAAAGAGATTAATGCAAAACCGGAAACTTCCGTATAAAAGATATCAGATTGGGGAGGTTTTTAGAGACGAGCCAACTTCTGCGAACAGATTCAGACAATTCACTCAATGCGACGTCGATATTATCGGTTCTACCGCAAAAGACGAGGCAGAAATTTTAGCACTTGCTTCTGAAGTTATGAAAGAACTTGGAATCAATGGAACAATTTTTGTTAATAATAGAAAATTGCTGAACGAAATTCTTAGCGAGCAAAAAGTAAAAAATAATCTGGAAGTAATTAAAGAATTGGATAAATTGGGCAAGTTAAGCGAGAAAGAAATTAAAGCAAATTTGAAAAAATACGACGCTGAAAAAATTCTTGGCGTCATAAAAAAACCAGAGTCTTATTTTAAAAAATATGAATCGTACAAAGAAATTCAGGAATTAAAAAAATATTGCGATATTTACGGAGTTAAAATTAATTTTCAACCTTCTCTCGCGAGGGGACTTGCTTATTATAATGGAAATGTTTTCGAGATAAAAACCAATGAAGCCGAAAATACAATAACTGCAGGAGGTAGTTACATGTTTAATAATGTGCAATCGACGGGAATTTCTTTCGGATTAGATAGATTGTCTAATTTTGCAAAACTAAAATTTGAAGAAGACACTTATTTGGTCGTTTCGCTTAATCAGAATAAAGAAGCGATTAAACTTGCTCAGAATTTGCGGAGCGACGGAAAAAGCGTGGCAATGTGCTATGGCAAGCCGTCAAAAGCTTTGGAGTATGCCAATTCTTATGATATTGCTAAAGTTATTTTCGTCGGAGAAAAAGAAGTTAAGGCAAAAACCTTCAAAATTAAGGATATGAAAAGTGGAAAAGAAAACGAATTGAAGATTTGAGCATAAACTAATTAGTTCTTACAACACTACTTTAAAATAGTAAAAATAGAAAAGTTTATAAAATCTTATTTTCCTTTAATTTTATGATGAATAAATTTGACTATGGCGATAAATCATTTAAAGAAAAAATAGTTGACAGACTTAGGCATCCTTCTATTATTTATTCTGATGTGAGAAATTTATTCAAAAACACCCCTGCAGAAATATTGGTTGCAGGAGGGATAGGACTAATACTTGGCACAGGAATAATGTATCATGCGGAAAAAGCAAAAGAAAAAATGATTCCAACACCTTTCTCTGAAATTGGTCAGCTTGAAAGAGATGCAAAATATGACAATACTTTATTGACTCCTATAAACCATTTCTTACCTTCTGCTAGTGATACTTACTCAAAAGTTGCGGAGGCGTGGAACAAAAGTTTTTTGTATACTTTTTATGGCGACCATAGTAAACAATTTGCTAAAGAATTGGATATAAAAATGAATTTAGAAAAAAAGATTTATACATATCAATTATCTGACTTACTTAAAATTTTGCCAGAACGAGCGAAGAACGTAAAAGAAGAATTAAAAGATTTTAAAGATGGTTCAAACAGACTTAAAAAAACTAGTGGCAATTTCAAAAATTCTTGGGATAGGCACTTTTGGGAAAATTCCCATCAGCAGTGTCACACAAGCACAGATTCTGAAGGGCATACAACCATTTCTTGCATCACTATTTGTGATTCATATAATTATAAATGGGATTATCATCCAAAATTTGGGGAAGTCGCATCCAAATCATTAGATGAACTTTTACAAAAATATCTCGATATGGAATATAAAAATAAGATTAAACTCCCATCCCAAACCAACGCCGAGGGAGAATACGCCGCAGAAACTTCTTTTTTAAAGAAAATAAAACAAGCAAAAGACCCAAAAGCAACTTTAACCGAAAAAGATTATATGTGGTCTGCAACATTATGGTATACTGGTTCAACATTTAGGAATAATCTTCCATTAATCTCGTCGGGATGGAGAGAAATTACCAAAATGTCTGATGATTGGAGAACTGCAAAAACAAAAGCAAAATCTCAAACAGCAACCACCCCTTGTTATCATGTGAGCGACCCCGAAGAGTATACAATTGCGATGAATGCCATGGAAAAAACAGGAGAAATTTCTAAAAGTATTGACGAGATTTTTGAAGGAGTGAATTATGCTGAAATAAATTCTCCTATTTTAGAAAGAAAAATAAAGAAATATATTGCAATTGAATTAGACAATGAACAAGGTGATTCGAAAAAAGAAAAAGAGGATATAATGAATATTTCAAAAAATATTTACACATTAAATATTAAAAAGGGTGCTGATGTTTCTCCGTTTAAAGCAATAAATGTTATCCTTGGGGGAATTGTCGGGGCATTCGGTCTTGGTCTTATTGGAGCAGGTTATAACTGGGCAGATGATAAATATGGACTATTAGAAAGATTTGAGAAAATAGTAGGAATTAGAAAGAAATAATTTAATCATCTCCTCAAAAATTTCTTAAGTTCCTCTTCTGAATAATTTGTATCTGGACCAACAGGAAATAAATTTTTTTCTGGAATGTTTATTAGTCTAAATTTAGAACGCAATCTTCTTTTTTCACTTTTAGACAATTTAGAAGTATCAAATAATTTTCTTAAAAACTTGTTGGGAATTAATTTAATATATGCTCTTTTTGTATTGCAATTTAATTCTTCTCTGACAGCAGGATATAAATTAGGTCCTGGACCACTTCTGATTTTAGTTTGCAATCTGACACTTCTATTATACAATTTCCCCCTTAATCCAACCATTCGTTTAGAGATTCTTAAGAGGTAAAATTCATTTTCATATTTGCAATTAACAACTTCCTCTAAACCATATCTAAAAAATTTGAATTCCATTTTTAATATTTAAAATCTTTTGAAATTTCGTTATGTATTTTCCCGTCGATTAATTCATATAAAGTGTATCCATTTCCTCTATTTGACAAGACAAATCTTCTTTCATAATTTTTGCTGTTTTCCAAATCTGGTTTGCTGGGAACCCCACCCCTTGCATGAATATGAAAAGACCCAATTGTCTCCTCTTCAGAAAATTTGAGGTAAAATAATTTAATTGATTCGTCATCAGTTTGCTTATAATGATTATCTGATAAAAACAAATAAGTTTTGGCCAACCAATCAAATTTTTTCTCATCCCATTTTCCATTTCTAAGATAATTAATTATTGTTTCATAATGCTCATCTCCAACCCCAAATTTTTCAAACATTTTCTCGCCCTCATCGGATGAGAATAAATTTTTAAGATATTCTTTATCGTCTAACTTGCTAATTATCTTTTTTGAAAATCTCATGTCTTCTGTTTCTACGTCGATAAACTTGAGATATTCTTTTCCATCTTGTTTATCAATAATTACTCCCCCACCAATTTCCGAATAATTTGTTTTTTCATCTTTTTCCATTAAATTTTTTATATTGCTTTCTGTAAATTGGTTGTCGAGAAGAGCATTGAGTTCATTTCTACCAAACACTTTTCTTTTTGAAAGAAAAAGATTAAAATGCGCTTGTGCTCTATAAGGAAAATCTTCACTAATTTCTTCCATATTTCTTTGAATTGTTTCCCCAGTAGAATTCGCCACTCTCCAAATATATTCTTTTTTTGCAATGCAAATTCCAGAAAAGATAATTGTCGGCAATAAAAAATAAGTTATAATTCTTTTTTTGAGGCTATTTTTTCTTTCTTTGTTCCAGTAAGCATTATCGTACTTGAAATAATCGAGCACCTCCTTTGAAATTTTGGGTGCCATTTTATTCAACTTCTATGTCCATCCTCCAAGAGTTTTTTTCTCCAGAAATTTTTTGGTTTTTTATTCTTAATTCATTTTTGAATAATGGGCAATACAAGACAAAAGTTTCAAACTCCCCTCCTTCTCCTGCAGGATGAATTTGATATTTATTTTGAAGTTCAATAACATCTTCTACAAATTTTTGATTAACTTCCCTCCCAAGCCATCTTTTGTCCAAAGGGTGCGCCGCAACTCCGGTGATTACAATCTTGAAATCATTTCTTATTAGTTCATGAAGGTATTCTAATTCGTCTTTTTCCCAAAGAGGATTATAACATTCTATTTTTAATTTCTTGCAAATTCCCCCAATTCTTGATTTTTGGTAATCTGATTTTATGGCACCTGTAACAAGAAAATCAAACTTGTATTTTGCTTTCGCTTTTTTAATTGTCTTTTCCAAATCTTCCAACTCTTTTTCTTTTTCGCCCTTTGTTTTCCCGACGATTAAAGGCAATCCCATAACCTCTGCTTGTTTTTTGGTTTTATCAATAGAAGGAGTATGGAACATGTAACTATCTGGATTTTTTGAAATAATTGTAATAAGACAAGTCAATTCATAGCCCGCTTTTTTTGCAAGATAAGCACTATATGTGGAATCTTTTCCTCCAGAAAACAGAACTCCGCATTTTCTTACCATAAAAAAATACAGAAGCAGGGTTTTTAAAGTTAGTCAATCCAAATTACGAATGGTAAAAATTGGAATAATTGGGCATGCAGGAAGGTTGGGGAAACCCTTAGTGGATATTCTAAACAAACATCCTAAAGCCGATATAGTTTATACTGAGAGCAGAAAAGAAGGAAGCCGAGGAAAATTGTCAGAAACATATTTGGTTTTTTTGGCTTTGCCTTATGAAGAAAGTAAAAAATATATTTTAAAATTAGAAGGAAAGAAAATAATTGATTTGAGTATTGACCACCGAAATAGTTCGGAATGGGTTTATGGTTTGTCTGAATTAAATAAAAATGAAATAAGTAAAGCGACGAGGGTTGCGAATCCTGGTTGTTATGCCACATCAATCATTTTAGGTTTAGCTCCGTTAAAAGGAAATTTAAAAGATATTAGTATTTCGTCAACAAGTGGAATTTCTGGAGCAGGTTTAACTAAAACAGAAGAAGACAATTTTAAAATTTACAAAGATGAAAGGAATCACCCTCAAATTAAAGAGATAGAAAAAACACTTGATTTAGAGAATATATTGTTCGTCCCTCAAAGAATAGATTCTGCTGAAAGAGGAATTGTTTCAACAATTTTTGCAAAATATGAACATCATGGCATAAAAGACATTTATGAAAAGTTTTATGAATCAAAACCTTTTGTGAAAATAAAAGACGAGATTGAAACAAAAAATATTATTGGAACAAATTATTGTCAGATTAAAGTTTCAGAATATGGGGGGAAGATCGTCATAATTTCTACGTTAGATAATTTAATCAAAGGCGGAGCTGGTCAGGCAGTTCAGAATTTCAACATAATGTATGGATTTGATGAAAGCTTGGGATTAGTTTAAATTATTTTTTGCATCCAAATCTTTAAATTGTTTTATTGACTTACTAACTTATGAAAAATGCGAATATAGATTTAAGCATAAAATATCTAGGGAATGACATGAGTTTCTGCGAGGTGAAAAATTTATCCAGGGACATATTAGGAATGTGCGTTAATAACGAGGGAGAACGACTTATTACCAGGGGAAATTCTGTGTACAGGGTTTGCGCAATGGAACCGAAAATAGACGTGCCTTACATTACAAGACTTTTTTGCGTCACAAAAGAGAACTTTGCAAAATCCAAAGAATCGCAAAATTCCCATACAGAGCACTTTGAAAATTCCTCCGAAAAAACAAGAAATCAGAATTATTCAAAACTTCTCTAAAGAGAAATTAGCAAAATCCAAAAAAATTTCTAAGAGAAGTTCGAAAAGAAGAAATCAGAATTATTCAAAACTTCTCTAAAGACAAACGCACAGGCAAGGAATGCAGTAAAAATTCTGATTTAATTATGATTGCCAAATGGGAATTAAAGCAAGGAAAAAGTTTTTTTAATTGAGTTCGACGTCTCCTAAGGGATTTTCAAATTCTTCTCCAACTTCCTCGAACATTTCCATTTTTTCTTCGTCGAGATTTTGTATTCCTTCTTCAAGTTCGTGTTTTAAATCTGCGAATGGGTCTGGATTATGTTCAAGATAAGTTTCTTTCAGCCAAATATGAATCTCGTCAAAATGTTCTTTCTGGTCAAGCCAAATTTTTTTTTGATTTTCAAGATGCAATAATGGAGAGAAGGCAATTATTCTTTCTTCCCGATTTTCACCAATGAATTCTGTGAATGAAACTTTTTTCTTTTCCAGATTTCCGTCTAATTGGGAAAATAATTTATCGTAAATTTCTTTGATTTTATCTTTTATGCTAAACTTTCTTTTTGGCATGGAAATTCCTGTTTCTCTGATGGCGTTGTGGTCAATCAGCACCTTCTTGATTCTCCTGTTTTCAGTTGTGATTGCTTTGCTCAAAGATTCAATTAATTCCTTTAGTGTAACTCTTCTGAATCTTGGAATCGGGCTTCTCGGAACCAGTTCTGGAATTTCCTCGTCTAGTTCAATCCTTTCAAGAGAATATTTTTTTTCTTCTTTTTTCCCGAAGAGAATATCGTCTATGCTCTTTATGTATTTGTTTAGCAAAATTTCTGATTTAATTCTTAAAAGCAACGCGGCCGCCAAAAGAACTTTGCTCGAGACGAAAAAATCAGCTTCTTCTAATTTTTGAATTTTAAGAAGATACTTGTCTGTCAAAATTGTGAGGTCTATATCCCAAGGATCCAGCTGTTCAGTGTTGATTAAATCGTAGATTATTTCTTGCCACCCTATCTCACGACTAAAAAGTAAATCGTGAACCTGGTCTTGCTGTACAGAATTTTTGCCCTCTTCTTGCATAACTCGGTGAAAGAAGGAGATTTTATAAATGTAAGGGATTTCTGCTTATCGTAGTGCATAAGATTACAATATGTAGTGCCTAAATAAAATATGTTGTAAAAATAAGTAGTTCACGTCATTACCACTTTTGAATAAAAAGCCTCTGTCATTTTTGAAGAGTAACATAAACGAAACATTTAAATAGTCTTGATATCTCAATATCTAATCACCTCTTTTTGCCCGGGAGAGGCGTCAAGTCATACTAATTGCTAGGCTTGAAAACTCTCCTAGGGTTATATTCATTAGGTTATTATGACATTAGAAAAAGACAAGATTAATTTTTGATTAATCATTATGAGTTCGATGATAACCTATAGAATTTT
>CAYHMF010000002.1:31053-33100 GCA_964357655.1 Candidatus Woesearchaeota archaeon
ATTTCTTACTCTCAAATTCTGAATAATGACACGTTCCGCAATAAACTCTGTTTTTCGCAACCATTAAAAAAACTCCCGGACCACATCTTGGGCAAAATCTTCCCCTCGTAACTTTGTCGCCTACAATTTTATATTTTGCATATTTCTTACTGGTAGGTTTATTCTTATGCGGTTTTTTTCCTGTAACTACTTTTTTTGCCATTTTATTTTAACAATTTCCTTTAATTTCAAAATTTTTTTCTAACATTGAAAATCTTTTCGTGCTTTCAAGTTCTAAATATCCAACAATCTCTATAGATCTTTTTAATGCGTCAAGTCCTGGAACATAAAATTTATTGATAGATTCTTTTATTCTAGGAATTTCATCTTCTTTTATTAATCCCTTCATTTTCTCTAAACTTCCCTTTTGATGCTTGTCCCTCATTTCTTCTAATTTTTGATATTGTTCATTAAGATAAGTTTTAGCTTCAGAATATCTTCCTTGATCTGCAAGTTCAGTAATATTAATTTTGCTCATTTAGTTTTGTCCTCGCTATTTGCTCCTTCTTTAACTTTCTTTTCTGCTTCGATTTCTTGCTTTGTCTTTTGTTCAGTGTCGTCCTTGTCTTTTTTAGTTTTGTAAATATTCGCACTGATTAAAAAGTCCTTAGAACCAAATTTTCCACTCACTTTTTTTATCTTAATGTTTTCTTTTGATGTTGAAAATTTTTCAGTAAGCAACTTCCCAACTTCTTCGTAACTCGGAGTAATTTCCGCATGAACTCCTACTTGAATTTCTTTTCTATTGAACAAAGGATTTTCTCTTTCTTTAATAATTTTGAAGTCTTTCATAGTTTACCTTGTTTTAATTGCGAAGTTTCCCTTCTCCTTAATATTTAATTTTTTTGCGATTTCTGATTCTTCTGGATTTACAATTACGATTCTTCCCTTAAACGACTCTGTGCTTTCTTTAGAGCCACATCGAGGGCATTTATCCCCTGACTCATAAATGATATTACAAACTTTGCACGCTTTTGATTTTGGCATTTTATTTTTTGTTGTTTACAAGTTTTTTTAATAAATTTAATTGTTCAAGATGAGAACATCCAATCTCTTCTTTGCTTTTTATTGTGGCTTCTTTATTAGTTTTATGAAGCATTTTTTTTCTTTCGCTAAGATTATTGAACATGTCTAACACATCACACTTATATCTACTTTCTGTCTCAGTTATTAAATCTTTATGGAGATTGAAATCCGTTTTAGGCAGAATCACGTGCTGCTGAGCTGGGTCATAACGTATTTCACATTCCCAGTTGTTTTTGCAATATAATCTTCTTTCCATTTTATTTCTTTTTCTCCCCTTTAGATTTAGATTTCATTGAACTTGCTTCTTTATCTGCACTCTTTGCAAATTTCACTGCTTCTTTTTCTTTTTTCATTTGGTCTTCTTTTATCCATTCTACTTTTCCAAGTCCTGGCTGTCTCATCGTCAAACCAATCTTTGGGTGGTCACCCTTGTGACTTATCGCTACAACTCTCGCCAAACACAAATCACCCTGTTTCAAACTTCTTTTAGATACTTTTCCCATTAGCAAATTAGACTTGCTGAAACTTACATAATCGTCCATTGTCTGACTTATATGAATCATTCCTCTCATCGCACCCATATCTATGAATGCCCCGAAATTTGTTATTTCCGCAATTGACCCGCAGATTAATTCTTGCAATTCTGGTTTCCATGTCAACAATTTAAACCTTGTACTGTAGTAAGCCGCTCCGTCGCCAGGAATGATAATTCCCTCGCCAATCTTTAAAACTTCGATGATTGAAATTACTCTTCCCATTTCTCGGTCATAATAATTTGCATAAGTTTCCTTGAGCTGTCTATCAATTGCTTCAGCTGTTGCTAGCCCGAATAATTTTGGATCAACCCTTACATAGTCCTCGGCTTCTGTTAAGTAGAACATTTTATGAAATTTAGAGTAAAAATTGGTTTTTAAAAGTTGCTGTTGGAGGAGCGTGTCTAAAAAATAATTCTAAAAAGTAGGTTCACCTCAAATAGTCAACT
>CAYHMF010000003.1:0-25115 GCA_964357655.1 Candidatus Woesearchaeota archaeon
AGTTGACTATTTGAGGTGAACCTACTTTTTAGAATTATTTTTTAGACACGCTCCGGTTAAGTATCCTCATTTTACACTCACAGACTCATGAAATCCACATTTCAAATCCCACTTTATTTGGATTTCATAGAATCATTCACCTCCTCCCAAAACCTTTAAATAGGGTTTATATCATTCTTAAATAGTAACAAAATGGAAGCTATTGGAATCATCTTACTAATATCAATGATTATAGAAATAGCCGTGCTTATTTTCTTATCTAATCTTGTAAAAAAAGAGAAATATTCAAAAACAAAAGAAAAATCTCTAACTCTAAAAGAGAAATTAAAAACCCTAAGACCAGAGCAATATGTTATTGGAGCATTATACTTACTTATATTCCTAACAGCAGGATATTTTTTCTATGCAAATATGTTTCCAGACAATCCAATAAACACTTCAGGAATTTATGAGCTTTCTGCAGGCGATCTAGCCCCAACAAGTGAACTAAGAAGTCTATATCTAGACAAAGATTATATTTTAGGTGGAAAAACAGAAATCAACAATCAACCTGTAAAAATGATTGTCTCAGAAGAACCATTTAACATTATATTCAACCCAAAAAAAGTTATTCTCGAGAATGCAACTGGAAAATTAGAATTGTCTTTCGTTGATGTTAACACAGATGTTTATTTGAATGACCAATTAATAATTCCTAATCTGAAAGAATATGAGAAAATAAAAGACTTCACAGATACTGAAGTTTGGGTGAAAAAAGACCTAACTCTTAACAATTATATTGAGGCTAATGACCCAGAGTCATTCATCTACAACAACTTCCCACAAAACACAATCTATTCTTTTGCAGAACTTAGTGGAGGAGCTCCAATAATTCAAGATTATGCCAGAGAAACAACTAGAATCCGCACAACTTTCAGAGGATATTTAAAACTTGCAGTTTATGCTGAAGATTATTTAGAAATTGATTTTACAAAACAAGATTTGAATATGTATATAGGAGCAGATGAATACACAGTAGAAATCAAAGACCTTCAAGGAAAGATTTACTTCACAAAAACCTACAAAGATGATGGTGAAAAAAAAGACACAAAAGTGTTGGGCGAAGAACAAGATTTCGACATAAAAGTTAATGCTTTGCCTAGAAATATTTATTACATAACTTTCACAAAAGATAAGAACAATCCTTCAGCAGATTCAACAATTAAAGATATTAAAATAAATTCAAATAAGATTTTGATTTTAGATCAATCTCTCCCTTGGGAAGGTTTTGAGTTTTATACAAAAGTTGACTCTCAAAAAACAATTGGGTTTAAGTATTGGTGGGCAAGTAAAACTCAAAAAATATACCAAACAGGAACAAAAAAAGACACAATTAATTTAGATGAAGATTGGTTTGAAAAAAAATACGAACAGAAATTAACAGAAAAAGGAGATTATAATTTTAAAATTGATGTTGGTTATTTATGGATTTATGCAGATGCAATCTCTCCATCAAAAGAAAACTGGTTTTATTTTCCTAAAAGCGCAGATAAATCATTAATTAACTCAGATATAATTATTATTGATAAAAATAAGTTAGATATTAGGGGAGATAATGTTGTTTATTATGGTCAAATTGAAGTTAATGAAGATAGCAAATTCAAGATTCAGGTTTTGGACGAGCTTCAAATTTATTTTAAGGATTTTAAATTGGAGTTATTATAAGATGGCAGTATCAATAAAAGCAAAATATTTAAATAGTATCAAAAGTATACCAATCAGTATTAAAAATGGACTATAATAAAACCTTTAGTATAATGAACAAGAATATATGTAAAATAGTTGAAAGTTTGAGTCAGGGCAAGAAATACTTAAATGAGCTTTCAGAAAAATCCGGGATTCGAAGCAAGAATAATCTAATAAAAAATCTAAATAGTTTAACCGAAGCAAATGTTTTGAAAATTGAAAAAAACAAATCAAATACCTTTTATTCCCTAAATTATGAGAATATTTTAACAATTGCTATTCTTGAATTAATCAATCTCATAAAATTTAACACAGTTCCCTTTGAAAAGAAAAAAGCAGTTTTAGAGTTAATTTCTGAAACAAAACCTCTTATTGTCGTATTATTTGGTTCAACTGCAAAAGGAAATTTTACTAAAAAAAGCGATATTGATTTGTTAGTTGTTCCATCATATAGTAAAATCGATAGTTCTAAAGTGAGAGAGATTTCTAGTAGATTTGGGGTAAAAATTAATGTTAAGTTGATTAGTTTAGAAGATTTTGAAAAAAAAGAAGATACAATTATTCACATATTAAAAACCGGTTATCCTTTAACAGGAGAGATTTATTATTACAATGAAATCAAAAAAATTTAATTGGGAAATATGGTTTGAAGACGAAAAAACATTAGAAGATTCATTTAATTTTTATAAGAAAAAAGGAATTATAAAAGAGGAAATAGAAACAGAAAATCTGTCAGGATCCCATTTAAACAAATCAGACTATAATTTGAATTTTATCAATTTTTTAGATGAATCAAATGCATATTTTGATTGGATAATTATAGGTTGTTATTATGCAATATATCATTCTGCATTGGCTCTTTTATCTCGCAAAGGCATTTCTTCTAAAAATCATTTAGCAACTTTATGTGCATTAATAAAATTCTACTATTTAGATAACGAATTAGGTTTAACAAAAGAAGAAATAGAACTTATTTCTAGATCTTCTCTGGAAAAAGAAGAGATAACATACTTTACAGAAGCAAAAGATAAAAGAGAAATGGCTTCTTATGGAATTGAGAGCAATTTCAATAAGATTGAAGCAATAGAATTAAGGGATAAAACAATTCAATTTGTAAATAAATGCAAAGAAATATTAGAAAACAGAGGGGAAACAAATAAACTAGAAGGAACCAAAAAAAATGAACCCCCTAATTAATTATTGCATTTCAGAAACATTTATAAAATCTAAATATCTCAATGTATTAAAATGGCTAATATAAGTCAAAAATGGCTAAAAGAAATGAATAATAGTGAATTAAAAGTATTTGGAATCTTTTGCAATGACTATAATAAACAAATTCATGGGAATGAAATTGCAAAACAATTAAAAATGCCTCAAAGAAGCGTTCTAAGAAAATTAGATAATTTATGTAATTATGGGGTTTTAAGATACATTAGAATAGGAAAAAATAAAATTTATTCTATTAATTGGGATAATCCTTTTATTTTTCAATTTCTTGTTCTTGCTGAATCTTATAAAGCAGTTAATTTTTCTTTGCAAAATCCAAAAATAGCAATGATTTTAAGTGAAATAAATTGTGGGAAAATAATCTTTGGATCATATGCTAAAAATATTAATACTAAAGATTCTGATTTAGACATTATATTATTAAGTAAAGAAGATAAGAAAATTAATGAAATAATTAATAAATCTAGCATAGAAATTCATACACAATTTTCAACAAAAAATGAATTAAGAAAGAGATTAAATGATGGCGATACTCTTGCTATTGAGATAGCAAAGAATCATATAATTCTTAGCAACTTTGATGATTTAGTTAAAATCTTCATGGAGCATTACACAAAATGAATAAAAGAAAGTTCTTTATACAATGGGATTCAACTAATGATTGTAACTTAAAATGTTCTCATTGTTATCATAATCGCGAAGGAGAGTCCAATGTAAATCATGTTCAAGGAGATAATTTAATGAATTTTTCAGAAGTTAAAACAATGATTGATGATTTAAATAATCTTACTCAAAGATGGAATTTTTCTCCAAGATTTCAAATTTCTGGGGGGGAACCATTAATGAGAAAAGATTTAATGAAAATTTTAGATTATACTTTATCATTAGATATGGAAACAAAACTTCTTACAAATGGTACTCTCATATCTGAAAATAAAGCTAAAGAATTATATAAGAAAGGGGTTAAAAAATTACAAATATCTCTTGATGGAAATAAAGAAACTCACAATAAAATTAGAGGAAAAGATTATGCCTATGATCATGCGATTAAAGGTATAAAAAACTGTTCTAAAGAAAGTATTTTAGTAAATGTCTCTATGACCCTTATGCAATCAAATAAAAAAGATTTAGAAGATGTGATTATAAATTCAATTAGTGGAGGGGCAGAAATTGTAGGATTCCAATCATATGTTCCAAATAAGAATCTAGGAATAAATGATCCAGAATTCATTAATGCTAAAGAAACTCATAATTTATTTTTAGATATAAGAAAATTGAGAAAAAAATATCAAGGAAAAATTAATGTTTTGGAAACAGAAGTTTTATGGCAGATAATGCAATGGGATACTAAATTAAAAAAAGAAGCTATTAAAATTATTAAAAAAATTCAATTAAGTACTAATGAGGGAGGGTATAATTTTTTAATTTATATGACTAATCAAGATGATTGTTCAGAGTCTAAACCAGATAATTTTTATCCTGATTTTGATTTAGTAAAAGAGATTTACTCTGGTTGGAAAATAGTAAAATTCAAACAAGGATTCACAGATTATGAAGAACATGGTGGGGGAAAAACACAGACATAATCTTATTATTGCTCTTGTTCAAAAACAGGAAAGCATTAAATAGCTTTGCCCTAAAAAAAACATTTTTATAATAAAAATATTTTTCTTTTCAGGTAAGAAAAAGAATAAAAAAAGGGGGTTTTTTCTTACTTGGTAATAAATCTTATTAGGTAAGAAAAATTTATAAATAGCAGAAGTTTTCTTATCAGGTATGAATAAAGAAAAAGAAGAAATACTTATGAATAATGCAAAAGAATATTATCAATCTGGGATAGATGATTTAAAAAAAGAAAGAAATAACTCTGCATTAATCTTATTTTTTAAGAGTCTTGTTGCTCTTTGTGATTTATTTCTTCTTCAAAAAACTGGAAAAAGCCCTTCATCACATACAAATAGATTTAGAATTTTAAAAGAGAATTATATTGAAGTTTATGATTTATTGGACAAAAATTTTCCATATTATCAAGGAAGTTATGTTAAATCAATGACAAAAGAAATTGCGGAGGTAATTAAAGAAGATGCAAAAACTATGGCAAAAAAAACTCAAGTTGAATTATTCTGATGATGTTGTGGATATTGTTCAATTTGGTTCATCGATCTTAGAGGAATCTAAACCAAATGATATGGATATTGCTATTATTTTTAAGACAATCTCTGTAAAAGAGCAAATAAAAGAAGCTCATAATATAAAAAAACAAATTGAAAAATTGACAGAACTTCCTGTACAAATTGAATCTTTTGATTTGCCAAGATTATTTGATAAATCAAACTTTGCAAGAGAAGGTATTCTTGTTTATGGAAAAAGCTTATTGAATGGAAAGAACTTTTCAGAAAAATTTGGCATTATACCAAGATTAAGGATTTCTTATGTTCTTCGGGATTTAGAGAAGAAAGACAAAGTCAGATTTAATTATCTTTTGAATGGAAAAGGAGGAAATTATGGATTGCTTAAAAAATATGGGGGAAAAATCATTTATCCAGGGGTTGTTGAAACCTTTCCTGAAAATGAAAATTTATTTGTCAATAAAATGAAAAATATTGTTCAAAGGATAAATGTTGAAAGATGTTTTATTTCTTCTTTTGAAGAGATTAAATCTTAACTTCATTCAAAAATTTATTTTTTTCTATAAAATATTGAATATTATTTGCTGTTGTGTCGAGAATTCTTTGAAGAGCTTCTTGGCTGTTAAAGGCATTGTGCGGGGTGACGACGACATTTTCCATTTTCAGAAGTTTGTGATTCTCGAATAAACATTGCATTTTTTCGTTTGAGAATTTTTTGGAAACCAACTGAGCTTCCTCTTTAATTAATTCCTCTTCTTCAAGAACGTCAAGCCCTGCACCTGCAAGATGTTTGGATTTGAGCGCCCTTATTAAAGGACCTGTATCAACCAACCCTCCTCTCGCTGTGTTAATTAAATACGCCCCTTTTTTCATTAATCCTATATTTCTTGAATTAATTAAATGATGCGTGTGTTTATTGTAAGGAGTATGAAGAGTCACGATGTCGGAATTTTTTAACAGCTCTTTCAAAGTCGCGTATTTAAACCCAAACTTTTTTGCCAGCGAGGATTTTTTGTAAATATCAAAAGCGAGTATATTCATTTCAAAACCTTTTGCCATTCTTGCCACATGTTCCCCAATATGCCCCATCCCAACAATTCCAAGAGTCTTGCCTTTCAAATCAAAACCTCTTAATCCTTTAAGTGAAAAATCTCCCTCTTCGGTTCTTTCACATGATTTATGGATTTTTCTTGAGAGATTTAAAATCAGCGCAAATGCGTGTTCTGCGACGGTGTTTTCTCCATAAAAAGGAACATTCAAAACTTTAACATTTCTTTTTTTGCATTCGTTTATATCAATGTGGTCAAAACCAGTTGAACGCGTCACGATTAATTTTACTGAATCAAGTTTATCCAAAACGTGTTTGTTTATCTGAGAATAAATAAAAACAGAGATGATGTCAAAATCTTTCACGCTCGACGCGTTTTTTTCATCCAAATCATTTTTTGAAAAATACAATTTGTGTTTTTTGAATTTCTTTTTCAAGAATTCTTTTTCCCAATCTTCTGTTTCGAAAAATGCTATTTTCATTTTTTATAAATTTTAGTTAACCAAATTTTCTTAAAATAAGGCATAGTTAGTGTTGATAACATGGATTTGTAATATTAATCGCCCTTAAATAAATTCCTATAACTAAATAAGTAAATATTGTTAAAATTATTCTTGCTTTATCTGCTTCAACCCTCTTATTTCTATCCATTATTTTTTTGAATTTGTTTTTCATCCCCAAATTATTTTCTGAATTTTAGTTGTTATTTTAAGCGGTTCTTTATTTTGCCAAACATTTCTTCCAATTGCAAAACCTATTGCCCCCGCCTTCATTATTTCTTGAGCTTGTTTGAGCAATTCTTTTTCTCCCTTTTTTATCCCTCCTGCTATAACAACCTTAGTTTTTCCGGCACTCTTTACTGCCCAAGCCAAATCGTTAGGATTCCCATTATAATTTATCTTTACTATATCTGCCCCAATCTCCAAACCAACTCTCGTCGCGTAAGCCATAAGTTCCCTCGAGCTTCTTCCTTTTATGCTCTTTCCACGAGGATAAAGCCATGCAATAACAGGCAATCCTTTCTCATGAGCACCACCTTGAATTTTTACAAAATTTTCAAACATCTCTGCTTCGTGAACACTTCCGATATAAATTGTATAACCAACTGCGCTCGCCCCCAATTTTATCGCTTCTTCAACCGTGCAAAGTTGCGTCGACAACGGCTCTCCCTTAACAAGATTTGTCTTGCCGTTTAATTTTACGATTAACGGAATTTTTGATTTTTTTATTTCAGAATTATATTTTTCCGCAATTCCTTTTTGAAAAACGACTCCAGTGTATTTTCCTTTTTTTGCAATATTAATTATATAATTTGGGTCCACATTTTTGTCGTTAAAATCTGCTGGGCCGTGTTCTATTCCTTGGTCATAAGCGAGAAACATCGCTTTTCCTTTTCGCAATAATTTATTTAATTTTGGTTTCATCTTGTGACCTTTAGGTTATTTAATTTAAACTTCAATAATTTATTTGTGGCTCCAACATATTTAATTACTGATTCACTTTCTCGCAAACCAAGGTCTAAGCATTGCGTTGGGGATTTATTTCGAATCATCCCTGCGACAAACCCCGACGCGAAAGCGTCTCCTGCCCCTGTTCTCTCGACGACTTTTATATTTCTTGGTTGAAGGTAATATTTTTTATTTTCGTATGAATTATAACACTTGATTAATTTATCTCCGTTAGTAATTACAACAATTTTTGGACCGAGATTATGCAAACCAATTAACAAATCTTTTTCCTTGGTGAGCAATTGCGCTTCTTCGTTGTTTAATACTAAAACTTCGCATAATTTTAAAAGAGGATTGAGATTTTCTGTTTTAATTAAATACTCACTTGTATTGAGCGCGAGTTTTGTTCCTTTTTCTGTAAGAATTTTTACGAGTTTTAGTTGAGTCTTAAAACTTTTCCCGAGAAGAGAAGAGCAATACAACCATTTTGTATTTAATTCCTTAAGTTTTAATTCTGAAAAATCCAATTCATTGCTTAGATGTTTGTAAGTTAAAATTGTTCTTTTGGCTTTTTTGCTCGTTAATATTACTGAAATATCTGTTAAAGAATTTTTTTGCGAAACTCCTAAAAAATTTATCTTTTCATTTTTTAAGAATTTTAATATTTTTTTGCCGTCCTCGTCGTCTCCAATTTTTCCGATATATCCTGTTTTCAATCCCAATCTTGAAAATGCCACTGCAGTGTTTATCCCTCCTCCACCATTATATTTTCTCAAATTAGTGATGAGATTTTTGCTCCCAGTCACATATCCCATAATATTCCCGCATTCAATTATTTCTGTCTCTAAAAAATTATCCATCATCGCAGAACCGAAAGTTATCACGTCGTACATTTTATTTCAATGCCTCCAGTCCTGGAAGTTTTTCTCCAGAAATATATCTAATTAATGCTCCCCCACTTAAACTAACATGATCAAATTTTTTTGGGTTTATTTTTGATTGTTTAATCGCTTCATTCAGATGCCCCCCGCCGATTAAAGAAAATCCCTTGCTGTCTGCAATTGCTTTTAAGATTGCATTTGTCCCCTTGCTAAATTTTTTATTTTCATAAACCCCGACGGGCCCTTTCATGAATATGGAACCTGCTTTTTTTATTTCGTTTGCATATAATTTCATTGTTTTTTCTCCTATATCCTCGACGCGATATTTGCTTGGGAAATCCTCTAAATCTAATTCTTTCCTTTTTCCATTAGCATTTACAGCATAATCTATTGGAGTTTGAATTTTATTTTTTTTCGCTGCCCCTTTTATTTTGTTTAATAAGTAAAACTCTTTTTTTAAATATTTATTTTGGGCTCCGAAATCAAATCCTTGGGAAATCAGGTACAATTGGTCAAATAACCCACATGCCAGAACATTGCGATTTTTTTTATTCAAAATTCTAAGATTTTCCTCTGGCTTACCTCCTCCAAGAATAAACAAAGTATTTTTGAGTTTAATTTTTTTAAGCGTTTCGACTTCCTTTTCCAATAACCTTCCTGCATAACTTTTGAGATATTTTGGAAAACCAATAATTGAAGTTTGTTTTCTATGGCAGACGGAAAAAGCGTCGTTAACATAAATGTCTGCCAGAGGAACGAGTTTTTTTATTAATTGATTATTTTTTCCATTAAACTCGTTTTCATCTTTTAAAAATCTTAAATTTTCCAACAGCAACGCTTCTCCAGATTTTAAATTTTGGATTTCCGCTATCGCTTTTTTTCCAATAATATCGTCGACAAATTTCACTTTGGTAAATTTATTTAGAAATTTGGAGTGTTGATTCAACGAGACAAAGTCGTTTTTTCCTGGACGCCCTTGATGAGCAATAATTACGACTTTGGCATTTTTTCTCTTTAATTCTTTAATTGTTTCGACAGATTGCCTTATTCTTTCAGACATTAAAACTTTTCCATTGACAACATCTGAATTTAAATCAGACCGAAGTAAAACTGTCTTTCCACTAAGATTCAAATTTGTTAGTGTTTTCATTTCATCCTCTTTAGGGATAAATAGAATTGAGGATTAATAAAAGTTGTTATGACGAAAGAAGTTCATAGTAATTCCGAATAATAATCTTTAAAAGCAATCGTTGTGGTAATTGATAATGAAAAAAGCACTCCTTGGATTGGCTTCTATAGCGTTGATGAGTTCATTAGTTGTGAATTCTGTAAAAGCAGAAGAAATAAAAAAAATTAGATATACTCCTAGTTGTGCGGACTTTAATAAAGGATATATAAATGAATGCGAAAATTCTTATTCCGAAAATTTTTCCTGTGATGTTTTCTATAGTGCGAATGGAAAAGATATTAAGTTACTTAAAATTGGATGTGCAAATACTTTTGCTTTGTATAGCCCAAAAGGAAATTCAAAAGCAGATTTTATTTGCCCCTCACATACAAAATGTGTTACAAAAAAAGAAATTATATCTAAACTCCCTCATTTGGATTGGGAGGATTTTTTCGAGGAGATGGATAGCTTGTTTGACCCAGAGGGAGTGTTGCACGATAGTGTTTTTATCTACGAATTTAGCCGAGTGGCGGGGGAAGACGATTGGGGAAAAATGACAAAATGAAACCTAAGTATGAGATCCAAAACATAATTGCAACTTTTCAGATAAATGAATTTGTTAATTTTAAAAAAATTGCAAAATTATATGATAATTATGAATACAATCCAGAAAAACACCCTAGTTTAGTTATGAGAATTGATAACCCAAAATCCTCGGCAATACTCGGGCCTTCTGGAAAAGTTGTTGTGACCGGAACAAAATCAATAAATGATTTAGAAAAAGCAATAGAAATAATTAAGGAAAAAGTTCTTTTAAAGAAATGATTTTAGAATGGGGGATTTTCTAAAAAGTTTTTTATGTGATTTTTATTTTTCTTTCTTACGATAAACTTTTTCTATCATTTTTTCAATTTCAGATTTCTTTTTGAGAGCATCTGGGTATTCTGCCAAATATTTTTGAACGGAAATTATCCTATTTAATTGTTCTTTATCTATTCTGTTAACTTTTTCAAACTCAGATTTCTTTTTAAGAGCATCGGGGTGTTCTTCCAAATATTTTTGAACATAAGGATTTTCCTTATTAAGGTATATCTCTCCCCAATAATTTAAATGTTCTTTTATTAATCTGTTAATATTGGATTTATTTCTTTCATTAGCAACAATCTTATCCATTTTCCCAAGTTCTGGATTCATGGTAGTTATTCCAGCGTCGATAGACTTGGCAAAATCAAGAGCTATTAATTTTTCTTTCAATTTCTCTTTCTCCTGATAATTTTGCCAAGATTGGTTTCCAACAACCCCCCCCACGAGACCTGCTGCAAGGGCTGCACTAGCAGTTAAACCAAGAACTGGTTTTTTATATCTATTCACAAAATTACTAACTCTTTTTTTTATTAATTTTACATTTCTGTTGTCTTTTTTTTCTTTAAGATTATCTTTGTCTTTGTCCGCAATTGTTTTCAGGCAAGTAGCGGTCATATTGAGGTAATCGTTTGTTGTTTGGTTTACCCAAGAAAGAGCATTTAAATTAGAATCTGTTTTTAAAATTTCGTGCCCCTTTCCATGCCCTTTTAAATTTCTAGCAACAATTAAAGGATTATATTCGCTATAATTATGTACTCCTGTGATTAAATCATACAAATTTTTATTTTCATTTATCTTTGGAGCATTTTCTATATTTATCTTAAGTTTTTTTAAGTCTGCTTTCGAATTCCCATAAAGTGTTTGTACAAATTGATTTAAATTATCTGCTAAGTTTTTTGCCGACAAGGCAAATTCTCCAACATAACGATTTGCTGTATTTTTTTCTTTTTTTAATGCATTTCTAGCCTTTCTTGAAGAGTCCTCTAAAATTCTTGCTTCGCTAACAATCCCTTCTAAAAAAGAATAAAAATTATTTTTCTTCCCCACCTTCTCTTTAGCACGATTACGAATTTCCTCTGTAAGAACTTCTATTTCTGCAAGATATTTACCTAAATTTTTCTCTAACCCCCCAGCCATCATCACCAAAATTCCGCCGATAATCAGCACTAATCCAAGAATAGAACCAATACTTCCTGCTCTCTCAATTCCTATAACTGCTCCTGTAAGTCCTGTCTGTGAGCTAAAAAGCAGGAGAGCTCCGATTATAAGAGAGAGTGCACTGAAGAGTTTAAACCACTTTTTCATTTTCCTCTTACCATCTCCATAGTTTTATCTAATAACGGCTTAAAACATGACTTTGCTACTGAAACTGCGTTTTCAACTTCTGAGATGTTTGCTTTATAACCATAATAATTAATGTTATGCCTTAATTTTCTTAAATTTTCTATTAGATAAATTGGCCTGTTTGTATCAACATCAAGTTTTAATAATTCATTAATAGATTCGACATGATCCATAATTTTTATTCCTTTGTTTATTAGCAAGGCTTCCCCTAACATTCTAAAAGATTCATAAATATTTCTTACTATTGTATTCGCTGAATCTTCAGAAATCTTTAATGTTAAAGTAAATCTCATATCACTTTCTGCAGTCTTAATTATGCTTAATGCCTTTTCCTTGTCTGGGCTAACTTTTCTTATCATTTTTTACTTGTGCCACCTGAGGCAACCTCTAAAAATCCGTCTAAAATAATCCCATTAGCTATATTTGAAAATAGATTATCATTTATGTTTCTTCTTGAGAATATGTGTAAATTAACTGAAACATTTTTTCTATAACCAAAATGTTTCAATTCAGTAAATTTTTCTATTTTTAGGGATTTGTCTCCTGAAATTTCTACAGCAAGGTCAATATCACTTTTTTCAGTATCATCACCTTTTCTATAACTTCCGAAAAGTATTATTGAAATAGGGCCGTATTTTTTGTTTATCTCATCAATTATCCCAGAATCATAAATCAACGCAAGATTATAAGATATTTTCCCTAGTTTAATTTTTGGATTGTCTCTATTAAGTTCCAATATCCAAGATTTTCCAATAATCTCTCGGGTAATAATCCCCTTTTGTATTAAATTATCAACAGTTCTGCTTGCAGTTGATTTTGATATTTTCAGTTCTTTCACTAATTCATTCAGTCCTATTTTTTTGTTAGGAAATGAATAAAACCAGTAAAGAATTTTCAAATAAGCTTCATTTGTTTCTAACCTAATTTTATCTTTTATCATGATTATGGTATCAAATGAAACTATATAAATCTTTTGGAAACCATATGGTTTTATATGGGACTATGATTATGCAAGTGCCCTGAGGAGTTTTAATAAAGGAGAGTTCATTCTCACTCCTTAATATACCCACCCTTCTGAAGATTCCACAATTTTTTATATTCTCCTGATTGTCTTATCAATTCGGCGTGTTTTCCTTGTTGTATAATTCTTCCGTCTTTCATTACAACAATCCTGTCAGCACTCATTATAGTTGATAATCTGTGTGCAATTATAATAGAAGTTCTTCCTTGTAAAAGATTATAAAGTGCTTTTTGAATTTCGTGTTCTGTCTCTGAATCTAAGGCAGAAGTTGCTTCGTCTAAAACCAAAATTTTCTTATCTGCCAACAAAGCTCTTGCGATTGAAACTCTTTGCTTCTCTCCTCCAGATAATTTAATCCCTCTCTCACCAACAATTGTGTTTTCTTTTTGAGAAAAATTTCTTACAACTTTGTCTAATTGAGCAAACTTAATCGCATTCATTACTTGCTCTCTTGTCGCATTTGTATTAGAAAACTTAACATTGTTGTAAATTGTATCGTCGAACAACACGCACTCTTGAGGAACAATGCTTAATTCTCCTCTCACAGATTCTTGATTGAAATCTCTAATGTCTTCTCCGTCAATCATAATAACTCCTTTAATAGGATCATAAAATCTGTAAAGCATTTTAACCAATGTTGTTTTACCGCATCCTGAATGCCCGACTAACGCAACTTTCTCGTCTTTCTTTATTTTCAAACTAAAATTATTAAGTGAAAATGCTTTTTTCTTTCCGTAGTTAAAGTCAAGATTCTTGAATTCAATTTCCCCTTTTTTGACGACGAGGTTCTTTGCATTTGGCTTGTCCTTAATAGTATTCACGGATTTTCCATATTCAAACAAATCTTGCAAATCAGCTGTTACTCTATAGAAATTTCTAATCCCCCAAACAAAACCAAACATCGGACCGACAACATTTCCGTATACGGTGAAGATAAAAACAAGAGTTCCTAAACTAAGTTCATTATTCAAAAAACTCTTTACTGGAAAATAAATAATAAAGAAAGTTCCAACTGCGAGTATTAAAGCCTGTCCTGTATCCAACCATTTAAAAAAACTCTCATATTTTACATGTATTTCTCTTGTCTTATTCGAAGCATTGGAGTATCTTTTTCTAATTACATTTTCTTTTCCAAAATATTTTATTGAATCTATATTTGTAAAAATGTCTCCTATAAGGCCTTTTTCTCTATTTTCTATCTTATTGTAAATTATCCTATATTTTTGCTGAATATGTTGAACCACAAAACTATAACTTACAAAAACAATAACAGTTAAAAACAAAACAAAAGCAGGAATCCAACTAAAATAGACAATCGAAACTCCTACAATTATTAGTTGAAAAAACAAAGGTGCAAACTGGTATAAAAGAACCCCATTCATATTCTCAACAGAACCAGAACCCCTTATTAGTCTTGTAATCATAGAACCTGTTTTATGAGTTGTGTGGAAATTGTAATCAAGCTGAACAATATGGTTGAAATATTTATTTTTGATATCAAACATCATTTTCGAGTCCATTAAAAATGTATAACTATTTTTTAACCACAAACTAATTGCTCTTACTAAAATAATTGAGACATAAACAATCGCCACAATTGTTAGCCCTTTAACCATTGCATTTGCTTGAAGATTTCCAGCTACAAACTCTGTTCCGTCGTCGATTATTTTTTTAAACAAGAATTTATCTACAATCATTAAAGACTCTACTGTAAGACTGATAAAAAACAAAAATATTGCGACCCCTTTATATTTCTTCAAAAAATCCCAGTATTCACTAAGGGTTTCTTTCCACAGAATTTTCTCGTTTTTCTTATTTTTCATTTTCAAAAATTTGTTTAATTAGCATAAAACATTCATATAACCATTCAAATTAAAAGAACAAAACCAGGTTACACTAACTCTAAAGATTACTCTATTCGTGACCGGCAGACCCGGCAAGTAACTTGTATAGTAACTTGTATAATACCTCATTGAATTTTTGCCCCTTTTTAAAATTTTTGTTTGGACACAATCAACCCAAGAAATTCTTGTTTTTAATGGTTTTCATTGCAACAGATTTATAAACTTAATATGCTTTTGTATTATATGAAAAGCGGGGTGGTTATGGGTAGTCACTTTAATTCTTCAAAGATAGCAGACAAAATATTACAAGACGATTTTGACGACGACGATATTGACGAAGAACTCTCTGATAATCCTTCCTCCTCGGAAGATTTATTTTTATAAAACACTTATTGTTAAGTTCTCGGAGCATTCTTACTAAAATGTTTATCCAATAAAAATTTACTGCTCACGTTCGTTCGCAGATTAATAATTTACGAGGAGCGTAAAATTCTATTGTGAAACATTTTAAAATCCAATTAAGCCCCGCTAAAATAGTTTTTGGCAACACCCGTCACTTACTTTTCTTTTTACTTTTCTTTCTTCTAACTTTTTTCTTCTTTTTTGGGATAATTTTTTTCTGAATCTTCTTTCTCATTAAAAATAAAAATAAAGCAAGCAAAATTAAAACAACCCCGAGAATATTTGTGCTTGTGCTTGAAACATTGCCGATGACATTTCCAGTTACTTTTGGATTAAAAAGTGTCAAAAAAGAAGTTCCAAGAACTCCGAGAATTGAGGCGGTGGCTGTTTGCACTTCGGGAGACATATACTTAGAAAATCCCTCCGATATCATTTCGGCATACTCTCGCATTTTTCCAGTAATATCTCTGTGATGCCTTTGATAATCTCCTTCTCGAACAAGTTCGTATTTTCTTCCTCTTTCCAAAAGCATTTCTTTTTCATTTAATCCGCTAAGCCCTGTGACTCCCTCTGCAATCTCAGGCATTTGGCCATACATTCCTTTTGCAACTTCTGGGAGAGTTTCATTTGCAAATGCAATATACTTATCAATTTCCCCCAATTTTTTTAATTCTCTTCGGGCAAAAAAACCTCTAATCGGTTTTGAAGCTTTTTCCTCGAGGCCACTTCTTAAAATATATTCTTTGCCACGAACATTAAACACTTCTCCATCGACGACTTTTGAAACAATTTCTTGATATATGCCCTCTAGTTTAGAAGGATCTTTTTTTAATTCGGTGAGAGCGTATTTTTGTAAATCTTTTATACCCTCTTGATTAAAGTATTCGGAAATAAATTTTTCTTGCCCTTTCCAACGAGGATTTAATTCACCAATTTTTTCAAGCCCTTGGCTAATTGCAGAACCAAAAAACTCATTGAAATCAATTCCTTTTTGTTTTTTTGCCATTTTTTAAAGATTGTTTTACTTTCCAAGATACTTAACTAAATCGACTACCCTTGCACTATAACCGTATTCATTGTCATACCAAGAAAGAATTTTAACTGTGTTTCCTATTACTTGTGTTAATGACCCGTCGACGATGGAAGAATGAGAGTTTCCGATAATATCGCTCGAAACCAATTCGTCTTCGGTGTAGTCTAAAATTCCTTTTAATTTTCCTGAGGCACTTTTTTTAAATAAATTATTAATTTGTTCTTTTGTTGGTTGCTTTTCTAATTCTGCAACGAAATCGACTATGCTTCCAGTTAATATCGGAACTCTGAAAGCCAGTCCATCTATTTTTCCTTTCAAATTAGGCAACACTTGCGTTGTCGCGTTTGTTGCTCCAGAAGTTGTTGGAACAATATTATTTGCTGCTGCTCTTCCTCTTCTAAATTTTTTGCTCGGACTGTCTATCAAACTCTGGCTAGATGTATATCCATGCACCGTCGTCATAAATCCTTTTTTTATTCCGTAAGCATCGTCAAGAATTTTCACAATGGGAGTCAAACAATTTGTTGTGCAACTTGCGTTTGAAATTATCTTATCGGTTTTTTTGATTTTATCATTATTAACACCCATGACAACAGTGATGTCAGGGTCTTTTCCAGAAGCAGTTATGACAACTCTTTTTGCTCCTGCCTTCAAATGTCTCTCTGCATCTTTTCTATCTCCAAATCTTCCTGTTGATTCTATAACAATGTCGATTCCCAAATCCCCCCACGGAAGATTTTGCGGGTCTGATTCAGAAAAAACTTTTATTTTTTTATTATTTATTTTTATAAAATCTTTTCCAGATTGTATTTTTCCCTCGTAATTTCCATAAACAGAATCATATTTGATTAAATAAACTAAATTTTTCAAATCAGTTAAATCATTAACAGCGACTATATTCACTCCTTTCTCTAAAGCTATTTTTAGAATGTTTCTCCCAATTCTTCCCAACCCATTAATTGCGATTTTCACCATCTTGTTCTTAAAAAGGATTTGGGTTTAATAAATGTTTTCATGTGTTAAGTTCAGATTATAACTTCGTCAGATATTATCAGTTTAATACAATACGCTATGCAAACCCAAACTTAAACTTTATAATTTGCTACTCACTTTCGTTCGCAAATTAATTCACACGAGCGAGTGCGAGGATAAATTTTGCTACAAGTAAGATTGGATTTTAAAGAGAACTTTGCAAAATACAAGGAATCGCAAAATTCTCATACAGAGCATTTTGAAAATTCCTTCGAAAAAACAAGGAATAGGAATTATTCAAACTTCTCTAAAGAATATTTTTTAAATTGACTATGTTATTTTCATCGATAGCTACGCTAAATCATGATTCATTGATAATTCTTAATTACCTCATAGACAGTTATTTAAATCTAGGTTTACTAATTATTTCATGAAAGGAAAAGAGGTTTATGTTTGGGCTTCATTGAGACTTTGTCTTGGTTTAATTTTTTGTGGGCTTTTTTAGATAAATTATTCGGGCTTGGGTTTACAACAGCTTCGGATAAATCTTGGCTTTTGGGGACTTCTCCGACGACGGGGTTTTTACTGAACGGGGCAAAAGGACCTTTTGCTTCTCTTTTTCATAATCTTGCAAATTCTGTAATTGTTGATTGGTTGTTTATGGTTGGATTATTATTTATAGGGACTATGCTTATACTAAATGTTGGAACAAAACTTGCTAGTTATGCTGGAGCTTTAATGTTATTTTTAATGTGGCTCGCGGTTCTTCCGCCAGAACACCATCCTTTCTTAGACGAACATATTGTTTACATAATAATTTTGATGGGCTTGATTTTTGTTGATTCAGACAAAATAATTAGCATGAAAAAAAGTTGGAACAATTTGAAAATTGTCAAGAAATTTTCTATCCTAAGTTAGACGGGGTGGTGTTTTTTAAAAAATTCTTCGAATGGATAATCTTCGTCAGGATCCCTCACTTCCTCAGTCATCCCCACCAATAAATATTGATAAAGTGCTTCTTCACAATCGCTGATTGCATTTTCTGAATTATATTTTTTCCAGTCAGGGTTCTCGTCATCAGGATATAAACTCATCAAATTATGATATGCAGGAATAATAAGTTCATCGGCAATATCCGAAACACAATGTTCAATAAATCTACCATACTTATTCTTAAAATATTTTTGTCTTTTTCTAATAAATTTCACGTCTGATTCATAACCTGCATGAGCAATAACATGAAAAGTCCCTTCTAATTCGTCGGCAAGTTCCTCTAAAAAGGAATTTTCGTCAGAAAGGTAATTATCAAAAACATATGTCATAAAAAATGATTTAATTTAGAATATATAAAATTAATTGTGTTAGAAAGCATTAAAAACTTTCTCGTTATTTCTTTAACATGGAACTCGAAACAAAAATAGAAAACCAGATTAAAAATACTATTCAGAAATATAAAATATGTGACAAGAAAGAAAAAATCCTTGTTGCATTATCTGGAGGAAAAGATTCGACGAGTGTTGCTTATTTTTTAAAAAAACTTGGTTACAAGATTGAAGGAATTCATATTGATTTGAAAATTGGAAAATACAGTGAGGAATGTTTGAAATCTGTAAAAACTTTGTGCAAAAATCTTGGGATTAAACTTTATGTTTATGATATTCAAAAAGAAATGGGGAGTGGGATGTGTTATTTGCGAAGCAAGATTCAGTCAAAACAGCCGAGTGGAAAATTAAAAAATTGCGCGATTTGCGGAGTTATCAAAAAATGGGTTTTGAACAAATGCGCGCGAAAATTGAAGGTGGATAAAATTGCGACAGGGCATAATCTTGACGACGAGGCACAGACATTTTTAATGAATATTTTTAAAGGAAGCCCAAAGCTTTCAGCAAATACTGGAGCAATAACGCAGAATGCAAAAGACAAAAAATTCACACCAAGAATAAAACCTTTATTTTTTGTCGCAGAAGAAGATATTAGAAAATTCAGCAAACAAAAAAAACTTCCTGTTGTTTATGAAAAATGCCCTTGTGCTTTAGATTCATACAGAATTCAGATAAGAAAATTTTTAGAAACTCTCCCGACAAAAGACAAGCAAAACATCATGAAAAATTTTGAATCTGTTTCAGACAAAATACAAAAAGGAAAGAGTGGAGAAATTAAGTATTGTGAATGTTGTGGAGAACCAACAAGAAAAAACATTTGCAAAAAATGTGAATTAGTTGGAATTTAATTTTTTCAAAAATTATCTTTTTCTTCTGGAAACTTTCTTTTTCTTTGCACTTTTATGAATATCCTTACTTACTTTTGAAAAAAGAAAAATATAAAGTATTGGTAAAATTCCTACACTATTAACAACTGCCAAAACTACAAACCAAATTGAAGAATTATTTTTTGCGGCTTTCCACATCGCAATAAGTTTCCAAACAACTTCCCAAATAATAATAACTATAAGTAATATCAAAGGAATTCCAAGTTGGACTGACATATCTGTAAAATAATCCATAAATTATAATGTGGAAATCTGTTTATAAATTTGGTGATTGGATATATTCCGCGCTAAATTAACCTTTTTGAATGATGCTTCTGAAATTTTTGGGCTAATAATAATTAGCTACTCGTTTCACTCGCAGATTTAATTTGACTATTAATAAAAAACGACGTCTGGAGTGCAAATTTATTATATTGAGATTCGTAGTTTACTTTAAATTCTTCTACTTTTATATTCAATTCTTATTAAATAAATCATTGAGGCGAATAAAATTCCTAAACCGTCAATTCCGACGTCAAAAAGTGTGCATGCTCTTCCAGGAACAAAAAATTGGTGAAGTTCGTCCAACATTCCATAAACAAATGCAAGAATAATTGTCAAAATAAAAATCGTGTATTTGTTTTTTCCCTTAGAGAAGTTTGAATAATTCTTATTTCTTCTTTTCGAACTTCTCTTAGAAATTTTTTTGGATTTTGCTAATTTCTCTATAGAGAAGTTTGAATAATTCCGATTTCTTGCTTTTTCGAAGGAATTTTCAAAGTGCTCTTCATGAGAATTTTGCGATTTTTTGGATTTTGCAAAGTTCTCTTTAAGAGAAGAAATTTGCAGGAATAACGCCAAGCAAAAAAAAGCAGAAAAATGATAAAGAATTGCAAAAAGGTTTGTCGTCCTTATCACTGCTGAAAAACTCATAGACGAAATATAAAAAATGGCGATTGCTCCGAAAATTGTAATCGCCCAAGAAACAGCGTTATGTTTTTCAAACCACGAAATCACCATTAAAAATAGATTAAGGAATTATTTTTAAAGATTATTGTGATTTCGCGCCAAACAAATCTTCTAAAACATTTTCTAAAGTTAAATTATTCCTTGAAGCATACAACTCCAATCTTTCTACATCTTTCCCACAAATTTCTCTGACATTTTGAGTTTTTCTTTGTTCATAACTAACAAAATCCCCCGCACTTACATAACCCATGCATGCATTAATTTCAGTTCCACAAATATAACATAATCTTGTCATGAAGAAAAAATGAAGAAGGAGTATAAAAATTATTTGGTTTTTAAACGAGATGTTATAATATCTCTTTTGCAAGTTCTTTTTGTTTTGTTATATAGTCAGAATATTCTTTTCCTCTTTTAAGAATTTTTCCGTTAGATAAAATCCACCCCCCGTCATATTCAAAAGGGAGTAACTTTTTTTCTCCTTTGCCTTGATACAATTCTCCCTTATAAATCGCTCCTAAAGGAGTTAAAGGGTTGGTGGGATCAACAGGTTTAATTACAATTGAAACATCTGAAAATTTACTCGATTCAATTTCAACTTCTCCACTATCATACAAGATTACCTCTAAACCGCTGTCTTTTGTTTTAATCTTTTTTACCATCTAATCCTTGAATAAATTTTATTTTTAAAGATTATTGTTGTCAATCGTTATCATATCCTAGTAAATATAAATGTTTAAATACCCCTAAGATTTTATACTCTTTAAGTATACCGATTATGGTAATAAAAGAGTGTTATGATACAATATATTGTATGTTACTCACTCTTATTTAAAAAATGATATGTCCGTATTGTTTAAACAAAAATTCAAAGGTTACAAACAAAAGACCTTCAAACAATGAAATCAGAAGAAGGCGAGAGTGTTTGAAGTGCAAAAAAAGATTCACGACTTATGAAAAAGTTGTGAGTGATAATATTTACGTGATTAAAAAAAACGGGGGCAGAGAAAAATTCTCCAGAGAAAAACTGGAAAAAGGGCTTGAAAGAGCGTTTGAAAAGCGACCTGTTCCAAAAGAAAAAATTGAAAAAATGATAAACGAAATTGAAGAACAAATAAGAAAAAAAGGAAAAAAAGAAATACAAAGCAGTGTCATCGGAGAAATTGTTATGAAAAAAATAAAAAAAGTAGACAATGTGGCTTACATAAGATTTGCATCTGTCTACAGAAATTTCCAAGATGTTCAAGATTTTAAACACGCTATAAAAGAAGTATGAAAATGGATAAATGCCCAAAATGTAAAGAATTTTCAGTAAGTTATGATTCATATAGAAGAAAAAATAAATGTATTATTGATGGTTGCACTGCAATTGTGATTGATGAAAATACATATTCTTACTTAAAACACGACTATGAAAGAAAAGTTGCCGAAAGAGTAAAAATTATTAATGGCATTGAAACTGAAGTAATTAAAACTTTTAATCTGGAGTTGTGAAATGGCAAAATATTCAAACGGCTTAGTTGATAAATTAGACATTCCTTATGAATCGGTAAAAGTTCTTGAAAAAAGATACCTGAAAAGAGATGGCCATGGAAGGTTGGTTGAAACTGGAGAAGATATGTTTCGAAGAGTCGCGAAAGATATTGCGTCTGCAGAAGTTTTTTACGACGATAAATTTAAGGGGAAAGTAGGTTCTAATATTTCTACAGAAGAATTATACAAATTATCTGGAGATTCTGAAAAAGCAAAATACTGGGAAGGAGAATTTTTTGAAATTATGAAAAATCGTTACTTTCTGCCAAACTCTCCAACACTTATGAATGCTGGCAGAGAATTACAACAATTATCTGGCTGTTTTGTTCTTCCTATTGAAGATAGCATAGAAGATATTTTTGAGACCCAAAAAAATATGGCAGTAGTTCATAAGAGTGGGGGAGGAACTGGGTTTTCATTTTCAAAACTAAGACCTAATGGAGCATATGTAAACTCTACAAGCGGTTATTCTCCAGGCCCGGTTTCATTTCTTTTTACATACAATGAATCTGCTGGGCAAATAACTCAGGGAGGAAAAAGGCGTGGGGCAAATATGGGAATCGTCAACGCAAGTCATCCAGATGCATTGGATTGGGCAACAATTAAAAAAGAAGAAGGAGTGCTGAAAAATTTCAATCTTTCTGTTGCTTTCAGTGATGAAGACATGAAAGCAGTTAGAGAAGATGGCTACATTTTAATGAAAGATCCACGGGGGAAGGGTTATGGAGTTAAGAATGCCAAAAATAGAGCAAAAGAAATAGAATTTGGTAAAGAGGATATGAAATACAAAACTTCTTGGAAATTATCTGAAGATGAAAAAACAATAATTAACAATTATTCTGGAAAAGAAATAGGAAAAGTTGAGAATGGAAAAATATATATTAAAGCTAAAAGCATCTTTGAGGTAGTTGTCGACGGGACATGGAATAAAGGAGAACCGGGGATAATTTTTTTAGACAGAATGAATCAGCACAACCCAACTCCAAAAATCGGAGAAATAGAAAGTACTAATCCTTGTGGGGAACAGCCATTACTGCCGTATGAAAGTTGTAATCTTGGAAGCATTAATTTAAGCGAAATGTTTAAAGAAGAAAAATTTGATGAATCTCTTTTGGAAAAAACTGTGAGAACTTCAGTTAGATTTTTAGATAATGTAATAGATAGAAATAAATATCCTTTGGGAAAAAACGAAAAAGAAAAAAGTGAGTTTCGAAAAATTCTTGAAGAAAATTTTCCTGATTCAAAAAAAGAGCAAATTGAATCTGCAATTAAAACATACTCCAAATCCCCTGTAGAAGAACTTACAAAAGCAAACAGAAAAATAGGTTTGGGGATTATGGGGTTCGCACATATGCTAATAAAAAAAGGAATTAGTTATAATAGTAAAGATGCTATAAAAGAAGCAGAATATATTATGAAATTCATCAACGATATTTCAAAAGATGAATCTGGCAAAATTGCAGAAGAAAAAGGAACATTTCCTAATTTTAAAGAGAGCATATACAAGAATGGCAAACCATTAAGAAATGCCACGACGACAACAATTGCACCAACAGGAACTATCGGAGTTATTGCCTCAACCTCGCAAGGAATTGAACCACTCTATGCACTTGTTGCAGAAAGAAATGTTGAAAAAACAATCGGAGAAAATTTAATAGAAACAGACAGGGAGTTCAAGAAATTTTTGGAAAAAGAAGAATTATACGACGAGAATATTCTTGAAAAAATAACCAAAGGGGGGGGCATCGAAGATTTATTAATTCCTAAAAAAATAAAAGACAGAATTAAATCGTTATTTGTTACTGCTCATGAAATTCCTTCTGACCAGCACTTAAATATTCAAGCAGCTTTCCAGAGATATGTTGACAACGCTGTTAGCAAAACAATCAATATGCCACAAGGTGCGACAAAAGAAGATGTTGCAAATGCTTATCTTAAAGCTCATGAACTTGGTTGCAAAGGAATAACAATTTACCGAGATAAAAGTAGAGATTTTCAATTATTAAATGCTGCTGGGGGGAATAATTCAAAAAAAAGTTTGATTGATTTAACTAATGGCGAACGGCCGATTGTCATCGGAACTACTAAAAAACAAAAAACTCCTCTTGGAAATGCTTTTGTCACGTTAAATGTTTTAAAAGATAACACTAAAATCCCATACGAAGTATTCACTCCTATTGGAAAAGGTGGAAAAGATATTAATTCTATGGCTGAAGGATATGGAAGATTAATTTCACTTTGTTTCAAACACAGCATTCCCCTCGATGAAATCGTCGGACAATTAGAAGGAATTAGCGGGGAAACTCAGTCGGGAATTGGGCCAAAAAAAGTTTTGTCGGTTCCAGATGCAATTGCAAAAGTTCTTCGAGAAGAATACAAGGAGTTGAATAATGGTTCAGGAATAAAAGAAACTGAAAGCAAACCTTCTGGAAATCTCTGCCCTGATTGTGGGAAAATGTTAATACATGCGGAAGGGTGTGAGAAGTGTAATAATTGCGGGTATTCAAAATGCGGATGATCAAAAATGGAAAACAAAAATAAAAGGCCGTCGTGGGACGAGTATTTCATGAAAATTGCAGAAGTTGTTTCTACACGTGCAACATGTTTGAGAAGAAAGTACGGCGCGATTATTGTCGACGATAAAAAAATAATTAGCACTGGATACAATGGTTCACCGAAGGGAATGAAAAACTGCATTGATTTGGGATATTGCGAAAGAGAAAAACAAAATGTTCCTTCTGGCGAGAGATACGAATTATGCGAGGCTGTGCACGCAGAACAAAATGCCATGATAAATGGAAATCCTGAAAGAATGAAACAAGCAACAATTTATGTGGCCGGATTTGAGACAGATGGGGATTATGCAAATAGCAAACCTTGCAAACTTTGTGAAAGAATGATAAAAAATGCAGAAATTGGCGAAGTGGTTTATCGAACAAGTTCTGGAGCCATTGAGAAAAAAATTGCATGAAAGACGGGTGCGATTGTTCATAGAAAATTTTCAAAAAGATATTTACAAGCTGTCGAGATTAAAACCTCTCTTTAAAATTTCTTGCCAAAGGCGATTTACTGCTCACATTCGTTCGCAGATTTAATAAAGCTCCCAATCACAGGAGTAACTCGCTTTAATACTAATAATTCACGACGAGCGAAGTGAGGAGTGTAAATTTTAAAGAATTTCTATTCAAATTAACACCCCCTCAAAAGTGTGTAGCCTTGTGACATATGTCGCCAGGCAAAACCGAAAATTAGTTCTCAT
>CAYHMF010000004.1:0-11159 GCA_964357655.1 Candidatus Woesearchaeota archaeon
AGAATTTGCAGCCCAAAGACGCTGCAAATTCTTATATCAGTTCTCATTTCAATTTCATAATCAGCATAAGTCTTTCGCAGCAGAATCCGAAAGATACATAATATCAAGATAATTCTATAATCGTATGGTCTTGGACCTCTCTTAAGAATGTTTTCTGTCGGCAATTTCATTGCGACAGATTTGAGTAATCCAAGAGCTTTTTCGAATAGAATTCCTTGAACTTTGGATTCTACTTTTGGGTTGAGCCGAGTATTCGGCTCGCCCATTATTCAAACCTCCTTTAGAATCAACAAATTAATTGGCTTCAATTAATTTGGGATGGAGCACGACAAACCAAAAACTATTTATATCCTTGGAATTTGCTATAATCATATACGCCTGTCCTTGCTTCGGCAAGGGATAGGCACTTTTTCAAATGAAAAGAGTCGCTGTTTTTATTGATGGTAATAACTTTTATTTTGGTCTAAGAAAAATTTATGGAAAAGATAAAAGTTTGAAGAATTTTGATTTTCAGAGGTTTTCTAATTTTCTAGCTGGAGAAGGAAAAGTTGTTGGGATTTATTACTATAATGCCCAATTAGATAAAGAATTTAATTCCAAAAAATTCAAAAGTCAAAGAGAATTTTTTTCTGAACTAAGAAAAATTCCTAACTTTAATTTAGTTTTATGCAAATTGCTAAAAAGAAACATTACAGGAACAAATAAACATTACTATATAATCAAAGAAGATGATATAAACATGGCTGTTGATATGGTTGATGGTTCTGCGGACGATACTTTTGACACAGCAGTTTTAGTTTCAGGAGATGGTGATTTTGTTCCAGCTGTTCGTTCTGTTAAAAGAAGAAATAAAAGAGTTGAAAATGTTTATTTCGATGGAAGTTCGTCAAGAAATTTAAAGAACCATTGTGATAAATCTCTTGCATTAACAAAAGAAATTCTAAAAGATTTTTTTAAGAAGACAAAATAAAGGAACTCCTCTAACTTCTTTTTTATTATTAACAACTCCCATCCTAAATCGTCGTCACAATAATTTCGTCGTCGATTAAAATTGTGTGTTCTGCTTGACTAACTTTTGAGTTTGGAGTTTCTACCAATTGTGAGAAGTGATGAAGGTTTCCATTTTCTTCTAACATTCTTAATCCAAACATTGCTTTGGTTCCGAGTTTTTTAACAACCCATCTTGAGCAGAATGGAAGCGTAAGATATTCTTTTTGAATTAATTCTAGAACTTCTCTGGCGATTGGGCTTCGTGGATTTTTTTCGTCGATTAAAATATAAATTCCCGAAGGTTTTCCGTCGTGAACTCTTCCACTCCCTGTCGTTGCGAATGGTTCAATTGCGTAAAGCCCCTTTTTTAGTTTAATATTTCTGTTGTCGTCGACATTTGGAATTGTTAGTCCTGAATGCAATTCGTATTTTTGCATTTCGTGGCCAGAAAGATTTATGACTGGAGAAAAACCATTTGCTTCTGTTGTTTCTTGAATGGTTTTTCCAATTTCACTCGCAGTTATTTTTTCTTTTGTAATTTTTATCGCGTTTTCCAAAGCTTCTTCAGAAGCCCTGATTAATTTTTTGTTTTCTTCGCTGTTTTCCAAATCCATTGAGAATGCAGTGTCAGCTGTCCAGCCATCAATGTGCACGCCCAAATCAATTTTTAGAAGTCCTGAAGCAAGAGTTTGGTCGTCGTGGGCAGGAGTGTAATGGGCAGCGATTTCATTCATACTTAGATTTACTGGGAAAGCCGGCTTTCCTCCAAGTTCTACAATTTTATCTTCAATTTTTTCCGCGATTTTCAATAAGGGGACATTTTTTTTAATAATCGTCTTCGTGAATTCACGCACCTGCGAAGCAATTTTTCCTGCTCGAATTATTTTCTGTTTTTCTTCTTTATTCATAGTATATCTTCACAAAACATATTTAAATGATTTGCTGTTTTAGACAATTATGGAAAAGAAGGTTATGACTCCCTATACTAAGACAAAATTCTTTACAATAAGTTTATGTTTAATTGCAATAATTATAGCTTTAACAATTCAATTAACTGGTCAAAGTTTTGTCGAGGGAGGATGTAGTTATTTAGATCCAATAACTATTGATTTGCTTGCTTTTGTTTTCGCTATTTTTTTAGTAGTAGAGGGGATTTTTAGATTGGGCGAACATAAAAATATGGGGTTAAGAAAACAATTTACAAGAAGTTTAAGAATCGCGATTGGATGTGCGATAATAACTATCTATGTTTTACAATTTTTTGCTAAATAATTAGAAATTGCTTAATTTCTTGAGATTTATTTTTTAGAAACTTTAATCATAATAATCTTTAAAAATTATGCTGGTGTAGATAAACCATGAATCTTTTAAAATTAAAACCAAAGGGAAGGTTTGTTTTTGTTGGAGATACTCATGGGGATTTGGACGCCTCTAAGAAAGTTATTAAGAAATATTTAGATAAAAATACTACTATTAGTTTTTTAGGAGATTATGTTGATAGAGGAGTGAATAGCAAAGAGAATGTCGAATATCTTATTGAAAAGAAAAAGGAAAATCCAAAAAGAATAAACCTTCTTCAAGGGAATCATGAGAGGTATGATGTTCTAGAAATCTCCGACGCTGATTTTTGGGGAAGTTTAAATTTAGATGAACGGAAGAAATATTCAAATATTTTTAAAAAATTTCCATTAGTTATTTCTGTTGGAGGAATAATTGCGTTACACGGAGCACTTCCCAATGTTGAGAAATTAGAAGACATAAATAAAATTGAAGATTCTCCTCCGGATCAAAATTGGTTGACTACTTTGTGGGGGGATTTTGAAGAAGGAATAAATTATGAGGACGACGGGGATTGGGTATATAGTAGAGACAGACCAACATTTGGAAAAGAATATTTTGAAAGGATTATGAAAAAATTGAATAAAAATGTGTTAATAAGAAGTCATGATTCCCTTGCTAGACAAGTTATGTTTGACAATAAATGTTTGACGATATTTACTTCCAATGCTTATAATAGAGTTAGACAAGTCGCAATAGTTGATTTTGATAAAAAGAAGAAAATAGAGTCAATAGATGATTTAGTTATTGAAGAAATATAGTTAACAACCACAGCTTTTTATTTTTTGGTTTAGAAATAGGAATGGGAAAACTATGTCACTCATGCAACAAGGAATTATTACTGCGACAAATACTATTACCGAAACCATTAAGAAAAAAATAGCACTTATTGGTTGGCTGAATAATGTCAAGTAAAATAAACTTGCAAAAACCGATACGAATATATGAATCGCGTGAGGGAATTTTGTGAATTTTGTTGTTATTCCGACGATGCTCCCCAAAAACAAGATCGAAAGAATTATTACTGGTTTTTCTATCAGAGGTAAATGGAAACTTGTTTTTAATCCAAGTGCAATTCCTCCAAGATACGGAACTAAAATATCACTTAAACTTCCAATTATTATTGAACCGGTCACACCAATTAGCAATGCACGAATAAAATTATTTTCATATCTGTAAAACATTGCTGCAGTCACCATTGCAGATGCAAATAAATGAATTTCATGCATGCTATAAAATAATGAAATTGTTTCTTGTTTGTTGAAAAAGTGCAATAAAAAAAATGAAGCAATTGCCGTCGTCACCGCGAAAATTGTAAATGGGATGTGGTGTTTTAATTCGTGCAAGATTTCTTTTGTTTTGTTTTTCATCTATCAATTCAAGGAGAATAAGTTTTTAAATTTAGCTAGAAAAAATTCATAATTAGTAAATCAACGATTACTTAAAAATAAAATTAAAAACTTTATCTTGGATATCTCGTTCAATATTATATTTTTCAATAATTTTCTTTGCTTTAGCTTTTTGAATCATAATTCTTTTCCTATCCCAGTTGATATAATCACTTCGAAATTCTTCACAATTCTTTATTAATTCCTGAATTCCCCTTATTGATTTTAATCTATTTGTTAAAGCTTTTCTGCATTCTCCTTTTGGATTGAGAGAGTAATAGTGATGTCCAGTATATTCGATGGATGTTCCTTCTGATGGAATATATACGATATACGTTCTTGTGGCTACTTCCACCCCACAATCTGAATGAATTTCTCTACTATCAATTATTTTTTCAATAAAAGGTTCTCCTTTTTCTATCAACTCTTTTTTATGGTCAATTGATTCTGATTTAGGAAGTCCTTCTATAATTTCATCCAGATGTTTGATTAGCATTTTATAATAAACTTTTTTTGGTTTAAAAATATTTATGTGGTTTTTTAATTAATCAAAAATCACTCAACGTAGTTTGTTTTTTCCCGTCGATTATTTCTTTAATTTCTATTCCAAAAACATGGAAGATATTTTCAACAGCAGGAAGTATTTGCCGTTCAAGATAATATTCTATTTCATATTCTCCTTTTTCTCCTGGAAGTTTTACTTTGTCTCTGACAAGTTTTTTCTTGCCTTGCGTTTCCGCAATATAATACGAGATTAAGTTTCCTTGACTGATTGGGATTTTTTGCTCGTGCATTTTTCTGGCAGCGATGACGTGAGGAGAAATTGCTTTGTATTCAGACAAGGGTTTTTTTAATTGCGTTCTTATTATTAAATCTTCTTGGTTTATTTTTCTTTCTTTAATTTGCTTTACTATTTTTTTAACAAACTCAAGAGATTTTTTTTCGTTTCCGTCTTGAAGTATTTGTCTTATAATTTTGTTTTGAATTTCTCTTGCAAGAGTGCACCAGTCTCTTCTAACTGTTTCAAATCCTCTTATTTTTATTTTATTTTTATTATCAATCAAGGCATATTTCTTTTTGGCTCCAGTAGTTCCTGCACGAGTTGTAACCCAAAGTCCTCGTTTGTAAAAATCTTCTAATTCAAGTTCCATAACCCCCGGAAGTTCAGTGTTTAATTTTTTGAGAAGTTTTTTAATGTCTTCTTCAGATTTTCCATTCATTAAGAATGCGATTGAATCTGTGTCTCCGTAAATTACTTTGTGCCCTGCGTCTTCTATTTTTTTAATTGTTTCTTTGTTAAATTCTCTTACAAATGCGAGGATAGATGCAGAGGATTCCAGTGAATAATATCTTCCTCCAAAAAAACCGATATATCCGTGCGCCGACGCCGACAAAACTTTGAATGCGTTGCTTCTGGCTTTTGTTATAAGAGTAGGATTTTTTTTGTATTCTTGCTTGAATTTTTTTCTAAGTTCAAATAATTCTTTTAATAATTCTGGGAAGAATCCTTTTTCTTTTGAAAAATAAAATTTTGTTTTCTCTTCTCCAAAAGTTAATTCAGGCGATTCATATGAATCCTTCTCCTTAGCAAGGAGCAGAGTAGATTTTGAAATATTGTAAGTTATTATTATACTTGTATGCATTGAGGTAAAATCAAACATAACCACGTCTTCATAAAGTCCTGGTTTGGGTTCTAAGACAAATGCTCCCTCGACGCTTCTTCTGTTTTTTCGTTCTTCTATCTCGTTGTAACCAGGGCGTTTTTCAGGAATCTCGTTGAATTTTTCCAAATTATGAAGAATATAAGACTCAACATATTTTGAAAGTCCTGCTCTGGAAATTTCGAAAACTGGTTCTTGAATTGTTTTAGTGAATTCCAAAATATCTGGCCAGAATTTTTCAAATAATTGGAGTGTTAAAACAGAATCATGAAGACTATATTCATAATATTTTTCCCAATCCGCCCCATTTAATTTGGAGGAGTGTTTTATTTCAAATTCTTTTTTTGTGTCCCCTAAGAATTCTTTAGCAACTTCATTTAGTGAAAGAGTTTCAGATTGCATATATTGTGCGTAAGCAGTTCTTATAAACTTCAGTAAATCGACGTGTACAATTCCATTTATTTTTCCTGTTAAATTTATTCCTCGAGAGAATTTTGGTTGACTTTGGTCAATTCCCAATTCTAATTTTATTTTGTGCTTGTCTGCTCTTGCTTTCAAATAAGGCAAGTCAAATCCGTCAGAAAAATATCCTACTAAAAAATCTGGGGATATTTTTTTCACATATTCTACGAATTTTTCTAGAAGTTCTTTTTCATCTTCGACTTCTTCCAAGTAGTCTACTTTCTTTTTGGATTTCCCTTCTTTCCAACTTATAACTTTCTGAAAACCATTATTATCAACCAAAGAAATCATTAGAATTTCTCCCTCCCCTATTTTTAATTCATCTGTTTCTATATCGTATGCAAGGATTTTCAATTTCAAATTTTTGTCTTTGATTTCTCTACTCCCTAATTCTGATTCTGGGGGTGATGATTTTTCTAGTAAGATGCAAATGTCGACATCAAGAATTTTATCCATCCCTCCAAATTTTTCCGAACCATTTAGGATTTCCCCAGAGATTTCATACCAATTCATTGGTTTTATTTTTTTCTCGACGATATAATGAGTTATATAACCTAAATCATAACCTCTCCTTTTTTCTATTTCTGGAAAGTCCAATCTGTCTGCTATGTCGTGCAGGTCTTTGTAGTTTGTTGCAAAAACTTTCAGCGCTTGAACAGGTTTTCCCATAAATTTTTTTCCATGAATTTCGACTCGCTCGACTTTTGTCTTTCGACCTTTTACATCAAGTTTTATTTTACCTATTTTTTTTGTAAGAATGCCTATTTTTTTCTTATCTACATTGTCTTTTAGAATAGCCCACAAATAAACATCACAAGAATCAATTACGCAAACTCTCTTTCCTTTTTCGTCTCTTCCGATTATTCTCGCGTAGTTTTTTCCCTGAAAATCGAAGTAGTCGTAATCTATTGGTATGAATGAGATTTTCATTAAAATAAGAAGCAAGAATGTTATTTAAAGCTAATCTTGAATAAAAATTTTAATTATTTCAAAAGTTAGAGGGTTACAGAAAAGGGGTTTCACCAATTATTATCAAGAATTCTTTTCCAGACTTCATTAGTTGGTTTTATCCATTCAATTTTAAGTCTATCAAAAGATATACCTGACCAAATTGCTAATTGTGGTGCCGAATAGTTTCCATCATAATCAAAAACTGGAACTCTCGATTCCCAATATTTTTTGAAAGATTCATTTCTTGTTTTTATGGTGGATTTTTTTGGACATTTGGGTTCTCGATATAATTCTCTTTCAATGTGTGCTCTTTCAACAACACAAGCCTTATCTTTGGGCATCAATTCAAAATTTAGAAGCATGACTTCTTTATCTCTACATATGTCATGCATTAAATAATTCCAGAAATGTGGAAATTCAGGATTTTCTAACCATGATTTTGGTTCAGGCTCTAACAATCCCTCAATTACCCCATCATGAGCTTCTTCAGGCAAACCATTTCCATTCCCCAAGCGTATAAATCTTCTAAGTGGAATTAATCCTGCAAAGTCATCAAAGCCAAAGGTAATGTACCCATCCCTTCCATTTGTCCGCATAGATTGATATGCTTTTGGATTAGTATAATGGTATCCAACAATTTTATTATTTAATTTAGTTTTCATAATAGGTGTTATTAATTATCTATTTATTGTTAACCAGAGTAGGGGAAAATTCTTTAGATCTTGTTATATGTGATTGAAAAAACTCCGGCCACGTCGCAAGAAAACTTGGATTTATTTTAATCCAAGAATATTCTTTATTACTTATTATAGCCGATTCTTGAACTTTGGCAAAATACTCGCCATGTTTTAGCGAGGGATGAATTCTATGTGCAGTTATTTCAATACGGCTTGCGTCAATTTCAAGAAGTTTAAAGTTCATATTGAATAATTTAAATCGCGAAAATGCAAACATTCTCGCAATTGTCTCCCATTCAGTAGGATGAATTAAAGGTAAACTTCTTGGATCATATCCTTCTTTATTAATATACTTTCCTTCTTCATTCAATTTTGATGAATGTGAGACTATATAGCCTTCAGAATCTACATGATATTCTAAATCAGAAGTTATTCGTGATAATCTTTTTGGGATATCAACTATTCTCTTATTTGCTGAATCTTCAAGATTGATATAGGGGCGTCTTTCCATATTAGAACCATTTTTCCCAATAATAAGATTCGAATTCATTTTTTAGGTTGTGCATCTAAGAATTCATAACCAGTTAATATTCTGCTTATCTGTTCTTTTTTCCCATCTTTATTTAAATCTTCAAAAGTAAGTTGATAAGATTTTCTATACAAGACATCGACGATATCCCCACGATTAAATCTATCATAAATTTCTTTATTATCTATTTCAAAATCTACCTCTCCATCAAAGGTAACTTTATACACTGCAGGATGTGAAATACCACTAAGCATCTTTCCTATCATAATTGGTTGAAAAAAGCGTTTTTTATGATCAGTTGATATAACTTTCGCGTCTTCATGTAAAATATCAGATAGTTCTGTTTGTATTTCTTTTCTATCACACCCAGTAACTAAACCTACAGTCAATCCTGCTAAAAGGAGATGTGTTGTTGCTTTATTTCTCAAGTAATTTAATAGGTTCATTTTTCTTTCCATATTAGAACAAGATTTTTTCAGTATTTATAAACCTTCCGTTTGCTACCCCTTTAAAGTGAATAAAATAAAAACATTTATATACTCTTTTTGTATATTAAAAGCATGATATTTGATGATGATAATCCTGACCCACAAAATGAAAGATATGAGAAATTTGTAGCTGAAGGTATCTACTGGGAACGAGAAATTGAAAAGGAAAAAAAGAAAAATCATTTATTAAGAAAAATTTCTGATAATGTGTATACCAATTTTTACAATGATTCTTCTAATATTTGGCAAGGACTTGCAGAAGATATTGATGCAAAATCTAAAGTATTACAAAAATATTTTCCAAAATTTAGAGATAATGGAAATGTGCCAGTAAGAGATATGGAACCTGCTCAAATTGGAAGATTGTTTCTTAAAATGTTAAATTATTCGAAAAAAAGAATAAATCAATAACTATTTATATTTATTATGTCTTATTTTAGCATGGGTTTAAGCATTCGTGACATAATTCCTCGAAAGGAAATTGAACTGGAAAGTTTGAAAGGCAAGATTGTTTGCGTCGACGCGTTTAATACTTTGTATCAGTTTTTGTCGACGATTCGTCAGCAGGATGGAACTCCTTTGATGGACAATCAGAAGAGAATTACAAGTCATCTTTCTGGACTTTTTTATAGAAATATTTCTTTGTTGTCTGACGGAATGAAATTAATTTATGTTTTTGACGGAACCCCTCCAGAGTTGAAGGAAAAGACGCACGCAAGGAGACAGGCAGGACGGGAAAATGCGAAGGGAAAATACGAGGAGGCGAAACAGGAAGAGGATATTTCAAAAATGAAAAGGTACGGCAGCCAGCTTGTTCGACTTGACGACGAGATGATTGAAGAATCCAAGGAATTGCTCAGAGCCATGGGGATTGCAGTTGTTCAGGCTCCCGGAGAAGGCGAGGCAGAGTGCGCGCATCTAAATAAAATAAAAGAAGATATTTATGCGAGTGCGAGTCAGGATTATGACTCGCTTCTTTTTGGGGCACCGAAATTGATTCAGAATTTGACTTTATCCAGAAGAAGAAAAACTCTTTCTGGCTGGGTTGAGATTAAACCAGAGATTATTGAACTCGACAAGGTTTTGAATTCGTTGGAAATAAATCTCGACCAGTTGATTTGCTTGGGGATTCTCGTCGGAACAGATTACAACCCGAAGGGAATTCCAGGAATTGGGCAAAAAAAAGCATTGCAATTAGTTCGACAATATGAGCAACCGGTTTTAATTTTCAAGGCAGTAGAAGAACAATTAATGAATCTTCCAGAAGAAGACCAGTTTGACTGGAAGGAAATTTTCAAATTATTTCACAAGCCAGATGTTAAGAATGTTGATTTAAAATTTGAAAAAGTTGATGAAGAAAAAATAAAAGAAATTCTCGTCGAGAGGCATGATTTTTCTGAAGAAAGAATTGACAAACAACTTGAAAAATTAAGAGAAATAAAAGAAAAGTCGAAGCAGAAAGGACTGGATAAATGGTTTTGACTATCTTAATGCAATGTAATTCCTTGTTTTGCAGCCATGTTTTCAATTATTTTAACGGCTTGAGTATATTTTGACCATTGATGATATTCAGGGGTTCCTCTTGCTGGTGGGGTATGCCCCACTTTTTCACATATTGTGGCTGCCTCATGTCTATAATGATTATATTTTGCTTGTAATTCTGCCGCTGTTCTTTGTGTTTGTTGTCGTCTTCTCGCTTCTTCTTCATGGGCTAATCTTTCCGCGTTTCTTTCATGCAGGTCTCTTTCTATTTGGATTTTTCTTTCTTTTTTAGCTTGTTCTTGATGTTTTCGCAAATCTCTTCTTGCTTGTTCTTTTGCGTAATCTTCTGCTTGCTGGGTTTGTCTTCGTGCCAACCTATTTCTTGGGTCCATATATGCTCTAGCGTCTTTAGCCTTACCCCATCCCCATTTAGCACCACTTCCGGCACCTCTTCCAAAAGAACTAACTCTTCCGCCGAGACCAGAACCCCCTCCATCTTTGTGTCTGAAAAAAATCTTCCAAAGAATCCAAACAACAATACATGCTCCACCAATCATATATGCTGCGTCTTCTTCGTATAACCATCCAGTCATTCCAGCGACGATGAATAATGCTCCAATCAGTAAAAGTGTGAGCGATTTAAATTTCCAGATAAGAATAACTATTCCAACAAGCAAAATAATTGGTAAAATTGTTCCTAACAAATCTCCAGAAATTCCTAGGTTAGAAAGAAAATCTTCATAGTCTAAACCGGTTTTGTTCAATCCCCAAACCATTAGGATTGACATCGCTAATGCGACAACTGCAGCAGGACCTTTCATCGGCGTCCCGTCTTTGTGTTTGAAAAATCTTGTTAATACAAAATTTATGAATGTGAAAAAAATAATTGATAATGAACCGAGAATCATTGTAGAATTGTCGACGCTGTCGAGCAATTCCCCTAAAGAAAAACTTCCGCCGTAGTCGAATGCACTCACGAAATTCATTAAGAACAAGCATGTGACAAGTCCGAATGTTAAATTCCTCTTTTTTATGACCTTAAGGTTATGCATGTTTGAATAAGCTAAATGGTTTTTATAAACTTTCCCATAGATTTGAAACTATAACTTGTCAAACCAAATCAGGACTTTTAATAAAGCCCATAGATTTGAAACTATAACTTGTCAAACCAAATCAGGACTTTTAATAAAGCC
>CAYHMF010000004.1:11259-19478 GCA_964357655.1 Candidatus Woesearchaeota archaeon
CATAGATTTAAATTATATATTCTATTTATCGGGTTATGAAACAAAGAGCGTTTGATGTTTTGGGGAATATAGCAATTGTGAATTTTCCGAGAGGGTGGAAAAATGGACGCCATGGGCGTGCCCCGAACCAAGTAGGTCTAAAAGAAAATCTTAGAAAAAGATTTTTACTAGAGGCAAAACAGAAATTCGCAAACAAGATTTTGAAAGAGAATAAATCAATTAAAACTATTCTCGAAAAAAAGGGGAAAATTAAAGGACGCCTTCGAAAATTGACTACTATTTACGTCGCTGGAGAAAAAACCAAAGAAGTTTTGTATAGGGAAAATGGGTGCGTGTTTAGATTTAATATTGATAATACTTATTTTTCTCCGAGGTTGAGCAATGAAAGAAAAGAAATTGCAGGTAGCGTAAAAAAGAATGATTTGGTGTTAGTTATGTTTGCAGGTGTTGGGCCTTTTTCAATTGTTATCGGAAAAAATTCCCCTGCTAAAAAAATTTATTCAAATGAAATAAATCGCGAAGCGAATAAATATTGTAAATTAAATATAGAATTGAATAAATTAAAAGATAAGGTAGAAATTGTTCCTGGGGATGTGAAAAGGGTTGTTGGGAAGTTAAAGAAAATGAGCGACTTTGGTCAAGGTGTGAAAAAAAAGTCGTCCTTCAGAGCTTCGAGGAAGGAGCGCGAGGAAAACAAGGGGTTGCCTCGCTTTGATGTTATAGTTATGCCTCGTCCACAGCTGAAAGAAACTTTTTTGAAAGAAGCTTTTAAGTTGAGTAAAAAAGGGACAAAGATTTTTTACTATGATTTTTGCGACGCAGACAAAATCGACGAGGTGAAAGACAAAATTAAGAATGAAGCGAAAAAATGCAAAAAGAAAATTAGGATTTTAAAGACAAAAACTGCCGGAGAAATTGCACCTTATCGAGTTAGAGTTAGAGTTGACTTTATGATTATTTAGTTATTCAATCCATAAAAGGGTTTTGTTATTCTTAGGTTTCCTTGCAGTTACTTCTTCAATTAATCCATTTGGTGAAGGGCAAATGTATCCTGTTTTTTCACCTTCAAATTTTTTCTCAATTAATCTTTTTTCAGAACTATGTTCACAAGAATTTTCTGTACAAACAATTCTATCATAGCATCCTTTATATAATTCTGGAAATGCGGTTTTTTTTGTTATTGCCTTACAATATTTTTCAGCTTCTTTTCTAATAAGATATTCATCAGCGACTTTTTCCATTAATTCTTCTAACTCTTTCTTCGGTCTAAATAATCCAGGCATTCTTGAATCTTTTCCATAAATTACCATAATTATACTCATTTAAGCAATTTAAAAATATTGTTATAGTTTCTTTTCAGCCTTAATTGCCGTCGGAGCTTCTTTTCTCCTAATTCCGCACGTGGGTTTTTATGGAATATCCCTCTACCACGAAATCACTCGACCCTCATAGCCAGGAACCTGTCACGTCGTCAAAGCTTTTTTTCAGCCTTAATTGCCGTCGGAGCTTCTCCTCCGTGCCAGGTAAATCTTGGACGGATTCTCATTGGATAAATTCTTTCTGAATTGTCGTCAAGAATTATTGCAGAACCTTTCAAACTTGGCAACTCATCCATGTATCTTTTTATGCTATCCAGAAGATAAGTTTGCATGATGTGGTTGAGGGCTTCAATATCTGGTTGGCTCGTTACGCGATGTGCAATTACTAAATCTGATTGAGTCATAACATCTCGGTGAATTTGTCCTGGTTGTTGTGTTGCGAGAACAAGTGAGATTCCCGGTTGACGTCCTTCCCGGAGTATTTGAATAAGTGCATCTGTTGCGATTGTTTTTTTATCTAATGGCAGAAATTCATGTGCTTCGTCGATAAATATCCAGACAAGAGGGGTTTCCTTTTTTTCCTGTCGCGTCAAGTAATCAAATCCTTTTGCCACGCTTTGGATTTCTTCTTTTTTCCTTGCTTCCATTCGCTGGTCAAATATTTTTCTCGATACCAAACTAATTACTAATGCTCTCACATTAAACGCTCCCACTGAATTGTAAACACTCAAGTCAAGAACTGAAGTCATGCCAGCGTTGATTAAATCAGAAACTTGCGTCGGTTCTTCCCCTTTTCTTGCAAAAACCCCCCAAGTGTCTGCGGCTTCGAACAAACCTGTTGCCGCGTTTTTAATTTCTGTTGTTGTTTTTTCGTCTTCTTCCAGATTTGAAATTATGTCGTCGATATCGAATGTTCCTTGTTTTTTTAATTTCGTTATTGTTCTTTCTATTAATACAGCGATGGGATTTACAATGTCAAGTCCGAAAGTCAGTATCCAATCTTCTGAACCAAGTTCCCCGACGCCCAACGCGAATTTTTCTTCTGCCGGAATTCCTTTTGCGATGTAAGAATCATAGTGTCCGAATGGGACGAAAACTTTTACCGGGAGATTTTTTGGTTGGAGCCCCCATTCGTTCAATAGCTCTTTATCTTTTTCGTTTTGGAATTTCATTGTCCAGTAAATTCCCATTGTATCGAAAATCAGCGACGCAATATTTTGGCTGACTTCTTTTGGAAGGTTTGAAAGTTCTTCTGTCAAGACTCCGAGAGTGTAAGATTTACCAGAACCTCTTTTTCCTGCGACTAGGATGACGTGACTTCGTGCAACATCCATCAGAATTTTATTGCTCAGCGAAGTATATTGCTCCATTTTAACATATCCTTTCCCAATATAGACAAGTCCTTTGTCACCAAAATTTTTTTTGTCTGATTCGTTTCTCCCCGTTATAATATCGTAGCCCATTTTGAAAACACCTCTTAAGATTTAAAGAAAAAATTGTTTATATACTTAATTGAGATTGAATTTTTTTAGTAACTAATTTCACCAAAATGTTTTTAAACGGGTTTTCCGTAAATCTTTTAATGGAAGAAGAAAATAATTTTTCAGATAAAGAAAAAGAAGAGGGTAAAAAAGAACACAAACCAAAAGTTCATCATGATTCTTCTCACGAGTCTCATAAAAATAAGGATAACTTAACTGAAAAATTCCGTGAGAATCCTTGGATAGTTTCAACACTTATTCTTGGAATTGTTGCATTGGTTTTGTTGGTCGGAAATTCTGGCTTAGGAAAAAATGTTTCTGGAGACGACGCTGGAGCGAAAGTTATTGAGTTTCTTAATGCTCAAACTGGTGGAGGAGTAGAATATGTTTCTTTCAAAGATTTAGGTGGGTTATATGAATTAACTGTTTCATATAAAGGACAAGAAATCCCAGTTTATGCAACAAAAGATGGGAAGTATTTTGTTCAAGGAGCGACTGAATTATCGAGTGTAAAAGATAATCCTCCTGAAAAAGCCCCTCCTACAGAGGTTCCTAAAACAGACAAGCCAACTGTAGAATTATATGTATTTACATATTGTCCTTATGGAACTCAGGCTGAAAAAGGAATTATTCCTGTCGCGAAATTATTAGGGGACAAAATTGATTTCAAGATAAGACAAATTGGGGCAATGCATGGAGAGTATGAAAAGCTTGAAGCTGAAAGACAACTATGTATAGAAAAAGAGTATCCTACTAAATTCTTAGATTATGTAAGTGAGTTTATTTCAAATTCTGAAATTGGAGATTGTGGAGGGAATGCAGATTGTGTTAATCCTAAGATAGATGCATTATACACTAAATTAGGAATTAATAAAGCGAAAATAGAATCTTGTATTACCAAAGACGGAGAAGCTCTATATTCTGCAGAAGAAACGAATTCAAGAGCAAATGGAATTAGTGGAAGTCCTGCACTTATGGTTAATGGAGTTAAATCAAATGCTGGAAGAGATTCAGATAGTTATTTGATTGGAATTTGCAATGCTTTCAATAATGCGCCAAGCGAATGCGATACTGAATTATCAAATGCTTCTCCTTCTCCAGGATTTGGTGGCGACGCTGGTGCAGGTAATAGTGCTGCAAGTTGTGGTTAGTTAAAGACTTGAATCCAAATAAGTTTTGGATAGAAAAATACAAATGAAAAAGAAAAAAATAAGGCATAGTTTAAAGGGGGCGTTGGTAAAGGGATTTCTTGAAAAGAAAGACCGAAAGGGTTTTGAGCTTTTATTACCAAAATATAGGGAAGTAATAAGAGATAGTTCAGGTATTTATGCTTTATATAAGGGGAAAAAATTATATTATGTTGGTATCGCACAAAATTTAATGAACAGAGTTTGGTGGCATTTAAGAGATAAGCATAAAAATCGTTGGGACAAAGTTAGTTTTTTTATTATTGACAAACATAGATATAGTAAGGATATAGAAACAGTTATCTTGAGAATAGCCAATCCTAAGGGGAATGGAACAAGAGGCAAATTTGAAAGCCATTTTGAGCTTCAAGATAAATTAAATAAAATAAGGAAAGAAATGAAAGATTTGATTAAAAGAGTGTAAATGATTTTTTTAGCAAAATTTTTTCAACACATTAATTTTTAAACACTCTAATTTTTGTAAAAACTATTTATGATAAAGCGAATAAATTTGACAATAAAACCAGAAGAATTTTTTGATTTGTTGAAGAAAAAATACGGCTCTTTTAATGTCTTTATAGAAAATATTAATCTAAGAAGTCAATTCAAACCTAATTTGCATTTGTCAGGGTTGATAAATTATTTTACAGAAGGGGGTTTAATGAAACCAGTTTTTATGGACTTGGAGGATTTTGAAAATTATAGAAATGCTGTCTGGCATACTGCGCATAATTCACAATTTATGGAAATTGTATTCGGTGTTATTTCTGATGCAACCGATACTTTTAGTCAAATCCCAGAAGAATTTCGCAACAAAATAAAATATCTAAAAGCAAGAATTGATTATAATTCAGAGGAGAAAAATTTCGATAAAAATATTTATCTTACTCCGGCTTTTGTTGGGGCAGATTATCTTGATGAAACTCGCCTCAATGATGAATGGGGGCGTAAACATTTAAGTTCTGTGACAGATTATTGGGGAGAAGAATTGGAAAAAATAGTTTCTAAAAAAGATCAATCAATCTTGTTCAAATAAACCAATTCGTCTTCGTCGAGTTTTAATTCTTCTTGAATTTTTGGATTTGACTTGATAATTCGTTTTATTATCTGAAATTCTTGCATTGCTCTTTTTTCCCCGACATGAACAAGATGTGCGTATTTTTTCGCGATTGATTTTTTCTTAAGTGTTCTTTGATTGTTCATCCAAATTTTTAAAATTCTCGTCGGTTTTTTGTAACTCGTGAATCCAGGTTTAATTTCTTTTTTTGAAGCCGAGATGCCGTAACTCAAGAAAATATTTTCATAAACTAAAAATCTCCAATATTGTTGCTTGTAAATTCTTCCTTTGAATATATCTGCTTTGCTTAACATTTCTATCGCTTTTGCGAGGGCTTCGCCGTGATATTCTGTAGGAATGTTTTCTTCCATCCATAGAATGATTTCATCAATTTGCATATTTACTGAATCAAAAATTTTCAAAATATCTTCTGTTGGTTTTGTTTTGAAAATTGCTCTCAATGCATTAAAAATATCTGTTTCCTTGTTTCTTTCGTCGAATTTAAGTTCAGATGTATCTTTGAATTTTGAAATTGTCTGAAGGTCATTTATCGCGGCTCTCAAATCTCCCTTTACTTTCACAGCAATTTTTGTGAGAGTATCGTTATCTACAAACAAGCCTTCTTTTCTTAAAATTTCAATCAGAACATTTTTTACAACATTATAATTAATTTCTTTCAATTGAATCATTTCTGATTTTTGCCTCAACGAGGTTAATTTTTTCCCCCAGACATCATTTGCAGTTATTATTACGGGGTGAGCTGCTTGTTCAATCAAATCTAATAATTCTTGAACCCCTCCATAATCAGTTGCAGAAATTCCATCTACCTCGTCGACAAGAATTATTTTTTTGGTTTTTACTAATGATTTTTGTTCCATTGCCGGCCTAAGAATTTCATTAAGTTTTGTTTTGTTTCTCAAATCCGAGGCATTTAGTTCAAATATTTCGGAGTTTGTGTCTAAGGCAATCGCATGGGCGATTGTGGTTTTTCCTGTTCCTGGGGGGCCGTAAAGAATTATGGCTTTTTTGAATTTTTTAGACGACGCCCCAAATTTTAAATTTTCAACAAAGATTTTTATTTTACGTATAGCTTCGTCTTGTCCTTTAATTTCCAACAAGCCTTTCGGTCTGTGTTTTTCAATCCAAGTCATTTGAAAACACCTCAGCGAATTTTATTTTTTGGATTTCCATTTTCCCCTTAAAATTCTTTTTATTTTTCCAATTCGAGAAATTACATCTCCTAAATCTTCATTAATTTTTATTTTTGGAGGTTCTGTTTTTTGTTCGGGTTTTGGGCTCGATACCCAATCCAAATTTTCTATATTTATATTTTCTTCTTCTAAAAATTTTTTAAGTTCTATATTTTGTGGGTGATGATATTTGTTGTTAATTCTTATTTTGATGTTTTCTGGGCCATTTATTGTCAAGTCTAAATCAGACAATGCAGTAAAAACTCTTTCAAAATATCTTCCGAACTCTCTTTCATTTTGAATAACCTCTTCGCTCGAGGGAATATATTCTATTGCCAAAGGGTATGTGGTTGTTTGGAGTTTTCTTTTTTCTTGGTAATTTAAATGTTCTTTTAAAATATTTCTAAGATATAAATTAATAGATTCTGTATCTTGATAAGACATTCTCATATTCATTTTTCTAATCCAGCCAAGACACCCCTTCGGAGTGCGAGAATCTTGGCACTTTTTATTATCATTTTCCTAATCCAGCAAGCACGAAACTTGCTAAGAGTGCTTGTAGTTGGATGAAAGGGTCAGAACCTTCGACAATTCTAAATTCTGTTTCACCGGTTTTTTCCGTTAGTTTGACTTTTGTTTCTGGTTCTATTGGGATATTCCATATTTCTTTTTGAATTGATTTAATAACGTCTTGCCCAGACAGGCTTTCTTTTAACATAATATCTAAGAGTTTTTCTTTTGCTTGTTGAAAGTCTCCAGATATTGCGTAATCTAATACAATTCTGATGTCCTTGGGTTTCGCACTTGAAATCATTGTAGAAATAAGTTCTGGGGTTATTAACGGAGAAATTGCAGCAGTTGATTGCAAAATATTAATGCATCGTCGACAATCTCCTTCACTTCCCTCATAAATAATTTCAATAGTTTCTGAGTTTGTTGTTAGTTTCTCTGATTGGGAAATTTTTTGGATTACTTTTTCTATATCTTTTTTTTCTAGGAGCTTGAATCTGAATATGGCGCATCTGGATTGTATGGGGTCAATGATTTTGCTGGAATAATTGCAGGATAATATAAATCGGCATGTGCTCGAATAATTTTCCATTGTTCTTCTTAATGCTTGCTGGGCTTCAGGGGTCAGCGCGTCTGCTTCGTCCAAGAAAATTACTTTGAAAGGTATGTCTCCCAAGGACTTGGTTCTCGCGAAGTTTTTCACTTTTTCGCGCACGACTTGAATTCCTCTCTCGTCACTCGCATTTAATTCCAAATAGTTTTCTTTCCAATTATTTCCATATAAGGATTTAACAACTATTAACGCAAGAGTTGACTTTCCTGTTCCGGCCGGTCCTGCAAACATTAAATGGGGGATATTCAATGAGTTCGTCAGTGCTTCAACTCTTTTGATTGTATCGTCCTGCCCAAAAAGTTCTGAGAATTTACTTGGGCGATATTTTTCAGTCCATATTCCGCTCACCATGGTATATTAAAATTAAAATTGCTTATAAAGATTATTATGCTGAAATAGGTGTGAAGAGGACTTGTTTGAAAATTACATCTTGATTCAAGTATTCAAATTATCTTAGAATTACGACTTTCTTTTTAATTACTTCTAGCTCTTCTTTGCTTTCTTTTACGCTTTTCTTTTCGCAAACGCTTACGTTGCCATTTCCAACGCATTTGCCCTTTCTTTTTCCACCTTCGTGATGAACGTTTCATTATATTTTTTAGAGAGATTGGTTTTTAAAGGTTTGGTTGATATCAAGTTGACTTGAAATATTGAAGAGAATTTTGCAAAATTAAAAGAATCTCAAAATTTTCATGAAGAGAACTTTGAAAATTCCTTCGAAAAAGCAAAAAATAGGAATTATTCAAACTTCTCTATAGAGAAATTAGCAAAACCCAAAAAAATTTCTAAGAGAAGTTTGAAAAGAAGAAATAGGAATTATTCAAACTTCTCTATAGAGAAATTAGCAAAACCCAAAAAAATT
>CAYHMF010000004.1:19578-22009 GCA_964357655.1 Candidatus Woesearchaeota archaeon
TCTAAGAGAAGTTTGAAAAGAAGAAATAGGAATTATTCAAACTTCTCTAAAGGCAAATATATATTTTAATAATTCTCGACGAGAAATTGAATTTTGCTACAAGTTAAAATTGGACAAAAATTATTCTTTAATTTCAAATTCCCAACTTCATTCTTTCTATTTCTACTTTTAGAATAGCGAATTTTTCCGGGGGCAGTAGTCCAACCCCTGTTGAAATGTCAGAGGTGTTTATAATTTCAAGATTTCCAGATTCTTTTATCAAGCCAGCTATTTCAGGTTCAGATAGACTTGTTTTTGACAAAATTCTCCATCCTGCGATATGCATTATTTTTCTCACATTTTCATGGCCGAGAATTTTCACTATTCTTTCTTTGTCAAGAAGTTCGTCATAAGAAAGTTCTTCCAAAAGAGTTGTCGCTATTTTGTATTCTATGTTTGAATAATCTTTTATTATAAGGTTGGTTTCGTCTTCGACATTCGAGAGAATTTCTTTCAATCTTGTTTTTAATAATTTTCCTTCATCACCAAGTTCTATTAGATATTTTTTTAATTCTTCGGATATTTTTTGTATTGTTTTTCCTTTTTGTATTGTTTTTATGGCGTTGTTTAAATTGACATAATTTTTAAGTTCCATTTTGTTGAGATTTTCAAGATGGTGGTCAAAAAGTTCCCTTTGTCTTTCAAGCACTTGGATGTAATCACTTGCTTTTCTTATTATTTCTCCTGATTCTTTTATTTTGTATTTTCTATTTTTGTAAAATAACATGATTTCTTTTTTCCTTTCCGATATTGCTATGACGAGTCCTGAAATTTGTTTCGCAGTTCTTTCACCTGCTTTGTGTCTTGTTCCTGTTTCCGAGGTTCTTATTTTGCTATTTGGAGTAAGAAGGACATTCGCAAACATTATTCTTTTCAAATCCTTTGATAAAATTATTGCCCCATCCATTTTACTAATCTCTATTAGTTTTTGGTAACTGAATTTACAATTAAGTCTAAATCCTCCGTCGATTAATGGGGCAAGATGCTCATTTTCTATTGCAATTAACGCACCTTTTCCGGAATGCAAAATTCCCTCTAAAGCTTTTCTTAGATTTGTTCCAGGAGCAATGAGTTTCAGCATCGAGTAAAATTCTTCTTCCGATACCTTTTCATCCTCTTCTTTTTGAATTATTACTTGTTGAATCTCAGTTGTCATAAAATATCTTATAATTCTGGGTTAATAAATATTATTTTATTTCAAAAGTAACAACATTATCTATTTTTGTTTACTTTTATTCTTAGGCAGTACTTACTTATTTTTTTCAATAATACTTAGTGCAAATAATACTTATACTTAAGCACAACAATGTTTATATAGTGTAATAACTACAATAAGTTATAGTAAATAAAACAATAACTCTTTAGGAGATTGTTATTGTATAAAAAACACTAAGATGAAAACACTGACAAAAGAAAACTATAAAGAATACACAGATAAATATTTCCTTAGAACTAAAAAGATACTTGAAGAGGAATGCGTGAACCCGATAGTTAGATACCAAGTATTTGCTCGGGAAAATATTAAGGCAATTACAGGAATTGACGAGGCTGTTGAATTCATCAAAGATGTGGCTGGCGAGAAAGTTAGGATTTATTCTTTAAAGGAAGGGCAAGAGTGTTTTGCTAAAGCACCCATTATGAAATTAGAAGGCCGTGTTCAGGATTTCGTTGATTTAGAGACGGGATATTTGGGAATTTTGTCTGGTGCTTTAACTGGTGACCTTGATTTTAATGATGTAAGAAAAAAGGCGAGAGAGATATTTAAAGAAGCAAAAGGAAAGCCGGTTCTTTATTTTGGAGCAAGGCATTTTGCTCCTGCTTATGATGAGAAGATTGCTAAGATTTGTCAAGAAGAAGGATTTGTTGGGGCTTCTACAGATGTTGGTGCAAAAGCATGGAATGCAAAAGGTCAAGGAACAACTCCTCACGCATTGATTTTAACATACGCCGCATTTTTGGATGAATTTGGTAGCAAGGCAAATCCGACTGTTTACGCCGCAAAAGCTTTTGACAGAAATATTCCTGAAGATGTTCCAAGAATAATTTTGATCGATACATTCAACAGAGAAATTGAAGATACAATTGCGACAGCAAAAGAAATTCCTAATCTCACCGGGGTAAGAATTGATACTTGTGGTGAGAATTACACTCAGGGGTCAAGAGAAATAGTGTTGCCTAAACTTGATGTCGATGAAAAATATCTTCGAGGAAAAGGAGTTAGCGTAGCAGGGGTATGGGCAATGCGAAAAGCGTTTGACAAAAACAATCTCGAGAATCTTTCAATAGTTGTTTCAAGTGGTTTTAATACAGACAAGACAAAAGCGTTTGTAGAAGCAGATGTGCTCACACCAGACATATGTCACCCCCTATTTTAATTTGGTAAAATCAAAAT
>CAYHMF010000005.1:0-6844 GCA_964357655.1 Candidatus Woesearchaeota archaeon
TATATATTTTACCCCCATATTCTTGACCACTAATTGCTACATTAACAGCACCATTACGCTCAGAGACTTTACCAATTTCACAAACTTTGAGATTACATTCTCTATGAAAAGTTGGAAATATTAGTTTTTTAAGAAGACCTAATCTTTCAACTCCACTTTTTTTTGGATCAAATAATACATTTGGTTCGTGACCCACACCAAAAGTATCCTTTTCAAAACCATTGTCTATTAGATAATCTGGGGCTGTATTTAAGTCAGCATGTTTTTTTAAATAATCAATAACTATACTAGCAAGAGCTCCAGCAGAAGCATTTGGATCTTCAATTATTTTTACAGTCATATTTTTTATAAAAATCTTCTATTTATAAACCTTTCTATTCTGTCTTAATTTAAAAGTGACGAAACGCCCTCAACACCCATTTTGGGTGCAAGAACCTGAATAATATTCATGCCGGTTTCAAACCCGGAAAATATTTTTGTATTTAACGACTTCAATTTACAGATTAAATTCAATTTCATTCCATTCAATTGTATAAACGCCCCAACCAGTACTTAAGCTAAGGTTAAAGATAGGATTTTGGAATTATGTATCTCCATTTTAATTAAATTTGTCCTCCGAAAAGTTTAAAAGAGGATTAGTTTGTTGTAAGAATATGGCAGGATTATCAGTTGAAGAAAGAATATGTATAAAAGGAAGAGATCTTAAACTTTTTATAACAAGAACTGATGAAAAGATTAAGGCTTTGATTTCTGTTTCAAATAGATTCGAAGAGATGGAAAAAGGATATGTTCCAGGCACGTTTAAAGTAACCATTGATGAACTTAAATTAGAAGCCCAGACTTTAGTTAATGCATTAGATGATTTATATCTTTGTTCTTCACCAGATCTTAGAAATGTTATAGAAAGACCAATATATGAAGGATATTCTAAATATGTACCAGATTTAAGATTAAAAGAATAATTCTTTCTTTCATTTCTTAGTTGTTTATTTCTTATATCCATGTATTACTCATAAAGTCGTGGCTTATACACCACGATTCCCCCCTTTTCAAAAATTCAATTTTATCGTCGATAAAAAGGACGCCCCAACCGGGAATCGGACCCGGATCTCCTGCGCGACAGGCAAGTGTCATAGCCATTAGACCATTGAGGCTTGTGTGATTTCAATGGAATTTCCAACGCTAACCAAAATTGGAACTAGACCATTGAGGCTTGTGTGATTTCAATGGAATTTCCAACACTATCAAGATTGGAACTAGACCATTGAGGCTTGTGTGATTTCAATGGAATTTCCAACGCTAAAACCATTGAGGCACAAATTAGGAATGCAGAATTTAGTTTTTAAAACTTGCTAAACTCAGTTTGAAATTAAATATGATAATTTGTAGCATATAAAACTATTTAAAAAATAGCTTCTGGAATAATTAATGCCATTAAGACAAACTTATTACGGAGGAGAATGCCCTCTTGAGAAATTTAAGATAAGATTTAGCTAATGGAGGAGGTTGTTACACTGCAGATCCTGTGGAAGCTTGTTTAGAATGTAATTTTGGGAATATGCCTTCTGAAGGTTTTGACTTAGAAAAAATTTGCCAATGTCCATCTAACATGTCTTGGGATAAATATAATAAATTAAGGGAAGAATATTCCACTATTAAAAAACCCACTAAAAAAAATTTTTGGAAATTTGTGAAAGAAAATTACCCAAACCATTGAAAATAAATCATAAATCCGTCGACAATTGCCCCTAAAATTCCAATTGTCATCACCCCCAAAATCACCCATTTTGGAGGAACTCTTTTATATTTTAACATCCAAAAAGATAATCCAGTTATTAATATAAAAATTGGTAATCCGAAAAGATCCCAAAATTCTGGACGAAGAATTAATTCCTTGAAAGTCATTTTATTTTCATTTGGTATACTTTTTTTGGAATTTCCATTCGATATATAATTTTTGGAAGATAGGACTCCACTTCAATCGTCGAGCACATTTCAGGAAATCCAAATGAAATATAATCAAGAGATTTCGGTTTTTTGCCTTTCGCCTCTTGAAAATAGAGATAGGTTTCATCATCTCCCCGTCTTTCAATAAGTTCAAGAATTCCCTCGTCTTCAAAAAGAAGAGGTTTTCCCAAAAATAATTTAACTAATTCTTTTTTATTCATTTTTTCTCAACTTCTGCTAACTCTATGGGAAGAGGATTTAAACTATTTTCTCTTTTGTCATCATCTCTTATTATAAAAAAAGGAAATGGCCCATTATTATCCATGTTTCCTTGATAAAGAAATTGTGAATTTTTTTCAAGATAGATTTGAACTTGAAGATTAAATTTTTCATTGTCTTCTCCTGTTTTTCTCTCAAATATTGCCTTTTTTAATCCTTGACCAAGGGCATCCCCCCAACCTCTAAAAAAAACCTTCCCAGGTTTTCCATAAAAAAGTTTGGACTTAAAACCATGTTCCCAATGTTCGTCAAAAAAATTAACACCATACCTATCATTATTTTCAGAAGGATTTTTAGTAAATTCACGGGGTTCCTCACCAAGATAATCACCCAAATCAAAAGATGAATTAAAGTTGTATTTGACAAGTAAGTAACTAAAAGTAGGTAAAATTATTTGGGGTTGTTCATAGATAGTAATAGTCTCTTTTCTCGAGCCTATTATAACTGGGATGTTAGTAATCTTTAACTCTTTATTTTCTGTGTTTTTTCTAATAAATTCGGGTTCTTTGTATACAAACATTTTTTCAATCCCTTTACCAGTAATCTCAACTTTGTGTAACTGTCTTTGAAAACGAGTTTTAACAAGATACTCTACTTTACAATAATTTTGATTAAGAATATATTCAAAAAAGGTTTTAATGCCAAAATATTCCATATCCACATGTTTTTGCATATCGATAAAATTATCTAAATCTTTTTCTAATTTCTTTCGTTTTCCTGAAAACATAAATCCATCTAATTTCTCATTTATTTTTTTTATATCAGAATTATAATCAATCTTAAGAATATGTTCATCAAATACAAAAGGATTTCTCGACTCTTCCATTTTCTATTAATTAAAAGATAGTTTAAATATATTTATTTACTTTTTAACTTCAATTTTTTTCTTCCCAGCCATATAAGGTTGCAAAACTTTGGGGATGTTAATCGAACCATCTTTCTGAATATTATTTTCTATAATACAAGTCATCATTCTTTCTGTCGCGATAGCAGTGTTATTCAAAGTGTAAACAAATTTAATCTCTCCACCATCCTGAAATTTAGTGTTGCTTCTTCTTGCCTGATAGTCCAAACAATTACTGCAAGAACCCAATTCTCTGTATTCTCCCTGCGACGGAAACCAACCTTCAAAATCAATAGTTTTTGTCGGCACATTCCCCATATCCCCACTCGCCAAAACAATTGTCCTAAATGGAATTCCAATCTGTTTATACAACTCAATAGAATTTTCTAGAATTAAATCAAATTCTTTCCATGCATCTTTTGGTTTGCAAAAAATAAACTGCTCGATTTTTTCAAACTGGTGCGTTCTGAATATTCCTTTTGTGTCTTTTCCGTGCGCCCCTGCCTCTTTCCTAAAACAAGGAGAAATCCCCGCATATCTCAACGGCAATTCTTTTGGATTCAGCGTTTCATTCAAGTGCAAAGCGTTTAATGCATGCTCTGCTGTTCCAATTAAATACAAATCCTCGTTTTCAATTTTGTAAATAGCCTCTTCAAAAGCATCGAAAGTAATCGCTCCTTCCATCGCTTCTTTTTTAAGCATATACGGAGGTTGTATTAATTCAAAATTTTTCTTCTGAAGAAAATCCAAAGCAAAAATTATAATCGCGTAATTTAATCTAACTAAATCATTTCTAAGATAATAAAATCTCGCCCCAGAAACTTCTGCTGCTTTTTTTGTGTCAATAAGTCCCATCCTTTCCATAATTTCGGCGTGCCCTTCTTTAATCTTCTTGCTTGTTTTCCCGTATTTTTTAAGAACCTTATTTTTAGATTTATCTCCTACAGGAACGCTCTTATCAACCATGTTGGGAATTTTTTTCCATAATTCAATTCTTTTTTCCGACAAGAATTTTAATTGCCCTTCTTTTTCCTGAATTCTCCCGGGAATTTCCCTCGCCTCTTGAAGCAATGCCGCCATATTTGGAAGATTATTTTTTTTAGATTTGTTAATTTCTTCACTTATAAAATTTCTTCTCGCTCTCAATTCATCGACAAATTTTTTAAGTTCTTTCCAATCACCATCTATTTTTAAAAATGCGCTAACATACTCTTCATCATGCAATCTCTTCTTCAAATTTTTTTTGACTAATTCTGGATTTTCTCTTAGCAACTTTACGTCTATCATATCTGAACTAAAGAATGATTATATTTAAAACTTTATATTTGGCAAGTTTTAAAAACAACAAACTCCATGATAGTTCATGGCAGAAGTGATTGGAACATTCGGGGAAGTTTTTATATCTTATTATAAAGATTTTATTTCGTTTTTTCCAGTTCCCATAGGAAATTTTATAGATTTTATTTTATTAGTTTTGTTGGTATTTTTTTACGTATTATTTATTTGGAAAGTCCATGAATTTATTTCCAAGAAAAACATTCTCGAATTAAACCTTCACAAATACAACACTTCTGAAAATTCTGCGTCCACGAAATTCCTTGCAGTAGGCTTTTACTTTTTGGAATATATAATCATACTTCCGTTTTTGATTTTTTTCTGGTTTGTCGTGTTCACCTTATTGTTGATGCTCCTGTCATCAGGACAAGAAGTCTCGCAAATATTAGTAATTTCGGCAGTTGTCGTCGCAGTAATAAGAATGACTGCATACTATAATGAAACTCTTTCAAAAGAAATTGCCAAAATATTCCCATTCACCTTGCTTGCAGTATTTGCCCTAGAATTAAGCACATTTATCCAATCAGAATATATTCAAACAATAATTATGCGCCTTACCCAAATTCCAAGTTTTTTCTCTCAAGTTTTCAGTTACTTAATTTTTATTTTATTGCTTGAAATGACCCTAAGATTTTTTGAATTTATTTTTTCGTTTTTCGACATAGATGAATTCGAGGAAGAAGAAAAAGAAAACAAGAAAAGATAAGAAGTGTTGTAAACTTAAGGAAATATTCTTTAAAATCCAATTTTAACTAAAAGCGAAATTTACACTCCTCGCTTCGCTCGTCGCAGATTATTAAATCTGCGAACGAATGTGGGCAGTAAATTGCTTTCGACGAAAAATTTTAAAATTTAAAGTTTTGATGATTGGCAATATCACCTTTTTATCCTAATTTATTAAATAATCTGCATTCGGCATGACGACAAATTTCTTCGTGCATTCCTTCAATATCTCCTTCCCGGTATTCTATAACTTTGTGCGTGCGTGGGTTTTGCTTTGCTATTTCTAAATATTCTTGATTAACTTTTTTGTGGTATTCTAATCCTTTTGTGGCAAATCTGTCCGGATTTTTTTCTTTTTCTAATCCCTTTTTTGCGTCGATGTTTATTATGAATTCTAAATTTGGTTTAATTCCGAAGGTGGCAATTTTATTTAGTTTATCTATTAAATTTATATCTATTCCTCCAGCATAACCTTGGTAGGCTTTAGTTGCGTCGCCAGACCTGTCGTCAGCACCGTAATTCCGTAATTTATTTTTGGGATTACAAAATTTTTGAAATATTCTGTTCTTGCAGCTTCAAACAAAAATAATTCTGTTCTCGAATCTAAATCATATCTAGAGTGCAACAATAATTCTCTTATTTTTTCTGAAGATTCTACTCCTCCAGGCTCCCTTGATTGAACGCAAGCAACTCCTTTTTTGGTGAGATATTCATAAAGCAATTTTGTTTGCGTCGACTTACCGCATCCTTCACCACCTTCAAAAATAATATACTTTCCTTTTTTCATTTTTGTGTTAAACCAACCTTTCTAATGCTTTTTTTCCAGTCCACACACAATTAGAGGGGCATTTTATTCCTTGCTGGCATTTTGGTTTAAGAGCATTTTTTCCAAATGTATCGATGTACTGAAAATATTTTTTTGCGGTTTCATGAGTGTTCTCCATTATTTCTGCTTGTGCATGCCCACACATTCTTAATAATGCTTTAGAACGAAAGTCTTCAATGATTCCTCTTTCAGCAACAGCTACAAGTTGAGCTTGAGGATAATCTGTTTCAGCTATCCCATACAAATCTTCTTTCCACTCCCGCATTAAGTCAGAATCATATCTTATTATCCTTGGAATAAAAACTCCTAAAGGAGCCTTTAATTCAGCTCCATTTAGAATGTTATAATTAATTGTTCTGTGTCTGTGAGCTTGTGCTAATCCTGCCAAACTTAATTTATAGGAGGTCACATAACTATCTGCAAAATGCTCGTTTATAGTTGTGCTGTATACTTGATTTTTTTCTAGTTTTGAAGAATTAAACAAAGATAAATCCCTATCTGTTTGGTTTTGCAGGCCTTCTATGAACCATCGTTCTTTTGTTTGGTCAACAAAATCTTTCATACTCTGAGCAATTTTATTCATCAATGGGCTTTCACTATTTTTATTCTCTTCATAATAATTTTCAAATTTTGAGATAAGATGATTTAATTGTCTTAGATTAATAGTATGCCCCATTTTTGTTGGGGTAAATACACTTGTCATATACCTAGCATTTTCCTGTGCCAGTTTTTGGATGTTATTTTTTCTGCTCTCAGCGTTGTCCATTTGAGGATATATCCTATCTATTTTTGGTTTTAAGATTTCTATCCATTTATCATATACTATTTTTTGTTTGGGTTCTATATCTGACATGATAGTATATCTTGCGGATTTTTCAGAAGTAGTGTAT
>CAYHMF010000005.1:6854-21396 GCA_964357655.1 Candidatus Woesearchaeota archaeon
TTCATTATTAAAAACCATAGCAATTATTTTTGGAAGTCCTTCGAAATAAAAACTTATATTTGCATGTTCAAAAATACTATGATGCCCAGAATTAATCATTCCTTGCATCAATTTTTCTTTAATTGGTTCTTTAAGTAATTCATCCCAACTTTTTTCAGTATAACAGAGTCTGCCCATTTTATAGCAATATTCTGTCATTTCTTTAGCATTTTTTAAATTATTAGTGGTCCCAACAACTTCTATTTTCATTACCATTAAATTATTGGCATGAACTTATTTATAAACAAATATATTCTTAGAGATATAGATTAGATTTAATCCTTCATATTTTTTTAAAATAATCAGAGAACCTGTAATTAATTATCTCTATAAGTTGTCTCGCAGAAGTTCTTCCTAATCCATTTGCAGATTGATACATTAATCCTTTAACTAAATGTTCTGCTTCTTCTGGTTGAAAAGATATTGTGAATTTTTTTTCCGAGGTCTTTTCAGATTCATATGAGAAAATTAATTCATTACTAGGGCTTATATATGTTCCATACTCTCTTCCGGCTTCTGTGCCAATCCGAAAAGGTGTTCTATTATTTGTTCTTGAATTTTCATCTAGTATGGGGATATCAATATCAAAAGGATAAAAAAACATTCTAGCGTCTGTAAGATTTCCTCCAAAATGTTCTGCACATCCTCCTCCACTCTGTCCAAGTGAACGAGTCCATTCGAGAAGTTCCTTAGCATTATTGTTTAAACAAGGAATTTGAAGTTTTAATTGATCAATATATTTCAATACAGCGACTAACATACTCCCTTCAACAGAGTGATAGCCCGCAAGAATTTGTTGGTCATCATTAATTTCTGGTCTGTAAAGAACTTTATTTCCAAAAGGGTCAAAAGTTTCATCGTGAGTTATATCTGTTTTATAAAACTCTTAAATCAAAATGATTGCTTCCTGTAATTTGATTTTTGAATTCTCTTCCATTAGAGGATTTAAAATTCCAAGTATAAGCTCTTTCAAACTTATCTTCCCCTCGAGAAAGTCTCCAGATTTCTGCTCCAACTGCACCAGTAAATGCGGTAATCGAGTCAAATCCAAATTTTTTATAGTCCCATATTTCTTCGGGGCTCAACAACAAAGAAGACACCCAACCAGTCATTAATGATAAATCTTCTAAATCTGTTGACTCTTTTATTATTTTTCCTCTTCTGTGCACTTTCCAAGTATATCTATCTAAATTGTGGAGAATATACTGGCATTCTTTTTGATGTTCCCAAAGATCTTCTGGAAAAGTTTTATAAAATCCTCTTTCTTTTAAATCATTAATAGAATCTGTTACATCACTTTCCATTGTATGACTTACTAGACAAGGAAATTCATCCTTTTTCTCTGCCTCTTTTAATCTTTTAACTAAATTAAGTGGTTTAAGTTTTTCTTGGGCTTCAGGATAAATTAGATAACGAAATCTCATAACTAATTATTTAACTTATTCTTTTTAAGAATTATTGTGATTGTTAATTTTATGCTCTTCGTATATCTGCTGTTCTTCCATCACTATAAATTCTTACTTTATCTCCTGTTTCAAAAAAGGGTTCTGAATAAGCAGCTAAAACTAGATCATAATGTTGCATTGCTCTAAACCAATCGTGTGAAAGAAATTGCAATCCTCCTGAAGGAATCCAAACTTTTGCGTCTGGAAAAGTCAAATCAATATCTTTTCCATAATGAAAGTGCATTTTTTCTTGAAAAAGGCAAACATCTTGATCCTTAAATTGCACATTTAATTTGCTTTTTGCATTATCAAAAGCATCAGCTCCCCCAGAATCTGGATGCAATTTTAAAATTTCTTCAGCATAAGCTTTTTCGTATTTATTTAAATATTTCATTTTTTTCAATAACTTTTTCAATCCTTTTTCTTTTGGAAGCCCGCATAATTTTTCTTTTGCATAATTAATTTCTTTATCTTTGTGATGTGCGCATAGTGCCTTAACAAAAGTGAACTCAAGTCCTTCACGTGGGGTTATGCCAAAACAAATATTATATTTGGTTTCATTATAATCATTCTCTTCATCCGATTCTGGAAGAGTCAAAGATTTCAAATCCCAATTAGCTATTTCTTTCTTTTTGAATGGTCTAAATTGATAAACTGAAAAAGGGTCTGTTCCGAATTCCATGTGGTAAGCATAACCTGTTTTTTTAAATTCAGGCATTTGTTCTATTTTTTTGTAGGTTTTAAGAATCTCTGGCAAATCTTCTAAATAGGATCTATCTAAATCAATATTTTCTAATTCTTTTCTCCAACAATACAATCCCGAAAAATCATTAATTTCATATAATTCGTTTTTCTTTTCATCATAGATATAGTCCAAACTGGTATGCTGATTCGATTGTGGTCTCCCCATAACAAAAAATAATTCAGGCCGATGAGGGTGTCTTAATATCCCCCAATTAAATTGTGCATTAGCTTCTTTTTGGAATACTAATCCCATTTTCAATTCTTCAGTAACATTATTATTTTTTATATAATCCAAAACATATTCCTCTTTCATACTTTCAAAAACTTTCTCAACAGATTCCTTCCCCCAATATTTTTCAGTTGCAAAAAGCCCCGCAAAACTTAATTTGTGCCCATCTTCTAAAGGCGATGAACTTCTTACTAAAACATTTTTACCCAAATTATTTATTTCTGTTTGATATTTTTTCCAATCATCATTTACCGCAACATTAAGAAAAGGAGGTATTGGAATAGAACTATCTTTTTCTTGAATATATTTAAGAACTGCTCCCTTTGCTCCGTATTTCTTTGTTTCTTCGTTCAAGTTCATGTTTTATCCCAGAATCAGCTGAGGTCTGACCACCTCTATTCAAAAGTTTTAATCTTTCATTTCTATTTTTATGTTAACGCTCTTCGGGATTCTCATCTTCATTATGTGATGAAGAACTTTTTCGTTTGCCGGCAAATCAATAAGTCTTTTATGAATTCTCATTTCAAATCTGTCGAAAGTTGCTGTTCCGTCGCCACACGGAGATTTTCTTGTAGTTATTTTTAGCTTTTTTGTTGGAAGCGGGACAGGACCACTTAGAGGAATTCCAGATTTTTTGGCGATGTCTTTAATAGAATTGCAAATATCATTTAACATCTGTATGTCTGTGCTGTTTAGTTTGATTCTTACTTTTGGCATAGGATAGAATTTAAAAAATAGTTTAAAAATCCTTCTGTTTTGATTTTTAGTGCTTAATGGTTGGTGAGGAAATTAAAAGTAGGATTTAAATAATTGTATTTTCTAAAATGTTTATGAATAAAGAAGAAGCTAAGGAAAAATTAAAGGAATTAGTAGAAAAATTTAAACAAAAAGAAAAAGAGTATAAATCCCTTTCTGAACCAGATGTTGAAACTAAATTAGTTAGAGAATTATTTGTAGAAATTCTTGGTTGGACTAACGACGATTTTTTCCAACAAACTAAAGTAGCACGAGGAGACAAAAGAGGAAGAGCAGACTACGAGTTTAGGATAGGAGACAAAAGAGTCTTTTTTTTGGAAGTTAAAAAGATTAATATTCCTCTAGAAAAAGAAGCAGATAAGCAAGTTGTTTCTTATGCTTTATCAAAGAAAAATGTTCCTTTTGCAATTTCCACAAATTTTAAACAATTGAAAGTTTTTTGTGTTGAGCAAGAAAATGCAATTAATCAAGTTTTTAGGGTTTTTCTTGAACCAGAGGAATACTTATCTAAATTTGAAGATTTATGGCTTTTGTCTAAAGAAAGTTTTCTAAAAAATTCACTTTTGAAACAGGCAGAAAAAGAACAAAGATTAAAAAAAAGAGTCTCTATAGATAAATATCTGTTAGAAGATTTAATGTATATTAGAAAATTAATCTCTGATGATATTGAAAAAAGATATTCTAATAAGTATGATATTAATGAAAAAGATGAAATTGTTCAGAGAATTTTAGACAGGCTAATTTTTATCAGAAGATGTGAAGATGTTGGGATAAATCCAAAAGAAGAAATGCTAAGTGATTTAATAAGTTGTTCTGAAGATAGAGCCTATTTTAAGTTAAAAGAAACGTTCAAATTATACGACGACAAATATAATAGTGGGCTTTTCGCCATTGGAAAAGACAATGATTGCGATAAAATTACTATTTCTGGAAAGATTATTAAAAATTTAATAGAACTTTTATATCAATCTAGAGATAAACAATATTACTACAATTTTGATTGGATTGACGCAGATGTTCTTGGAGGAGTTTATGAACAATATCTTGGTAAGATTTTACAACAAACAAAATCTGGAAAAGCAAAACTAAAAGAAGGCCAGGCACACAGAAAAGAACAGGGAATTTATTATACCCCCACTTACATTGTAGATTACATTATTAAAAATACTCTTGGGGAAAAAATAAAAGAAAACAGAAAAAACACAAAAAATCTAAAAGTCCTTGACCCTGCCTGCGGTTCTGGAAGTTTTTTAATTAAAGCATTTGATTATATCTATAATGAAGTAAAAGATGAAGGGAAAAATCAAAGAGATTTATCTACTATTGATAATTTAGGATTTTATTCCAAAAAGACAGAAATTTTGAAAAATAATCTATTTGGTGTTGATTTGGATAATAAGGCAGTTGAGATTACAAAATTGAATCTTCTTTTAAAAGCCGCTGAAAAAAACAGAAAGTTGCCAGAAGAATTAGATTTACATATTAAAAAAGGAAACTCGTTAATTGACGATGATAATATTACAAAAGATTATTTTAAATGGGAAGGAGATTTTCAAGAAGGAACTTTTGATGTTGTGATTGGTAATCCGCCTTATGTTGACATTAAACAATTAGATTCAAAAGATGTAAAATACTTTTTTAGTAAATATGCTTCGGTTGAAAATAGAATGAATCTTTATGCCGTATTTGTAGAGCGAGCATTAAATTTATTGAAAGAGGGGGGTTATTTTGGATTCATAATCCCAAATTCCATCCTATATAATGAGTCTTATAGAAAGATAAGAACTCTGCTTTTAAAAAATGTAACTCTTAAAAAAATTATAAAATTACCAGACAATATTTTTCAAAATGTTAAGGTTGAAACAATAATCTTGATTTATAAAAAGATTAAAGAAACCAAAAAAGAGCAAAATTGTGAAGTAATAATTTACCCAAGAGAAGCGAATATAGACTCCATAAAAAAGGATGGGGGGCAGGTAAATAATTTTAATCAGAAGATATGGGAAACAGAAAATAATTTAATTAATCTCTCCATGAATGTCTCTTCGACAAACATTTTTAAAAAAATAGAAAAAGAAACAACACCCCTTATTGATATTTGTGATTTTTCATTGGGGCTAACTCCTTATGATAAATACAAAGGGCATACCCAAAAACAAATAGATGAAAGAGTTTTTCATTCAACAAAAAAAAGAGATAATTCTTTCAAACCCATTTTATCTGGTTCAAACATTGTTAGATATGGGATTTTTTTTGATGGAAAAGAATACATTAGTTATGGGGATTGGTTAGGAGCACCTAGACAAAAAAAGTTTTTTACTGAACCAAGAATAATTATTCGACAAATTTTAAGTGGTAATCCTATAAGGATTTATGCAGGCTATACAGAAGAGGAACTTTATAATGCTCAAACAGGATTTAATTTAGTTCTTAAAAATAAAGAAATTTCTTTGAAATTTATCTTAGGCATCCTTAATTCAAATTTGATGAACTTTTATCACAGAGAAAAATTTTTAGATAAGGAAAAGAATTTATTTCAAAAGATATTAATTGCAAATGCCAAAACTTTTCCAATCCGTTTCCCTCCTCTCTCCCAACAACAAAAAATAATTTCTTTAGTAGATAAAATCTTAGAGAAAAATAAACAACTAGTTTCTTTTGGAGACAAGCAAACATCTGAAACAAAAAAACTAAAAGATGAAATTTCTAAAACAGATGAAGAGATAAATAAAATGGTTTACAAATTATATGAATTAACTCCTGAAGAAATTAAAATTATTGAGGAGAGTTTGAAGTAAAATGATTACAAAAGGTAGACCTTGGTTACAAAAACAAATTAAAAGAATAGAAGAGACAAATTCAAATTTTAAGGGAGATATTCAAAAAATTAAGAATATTGAACCTAATGTATTTAATGAATTTAATTACTGGACACCTTTAAAATTAGCTTTTCTAAATTTTACTCTTGATGTATGTGCTATTGTTGCTAATAAAAAATTTGAAAGGAAAAATTATATTGATCTCTTTGCAGGTTCTGGAATTAATAAGACTAAAGGTAAGTATGATGACTTTTTGATTGGATCTCCATTCATTGCATTATTAAATCACAATAAAAAATTCACTAAATTTTTCTTTTGTGAAAGTGATACTGCTTATTATAATGTGTTAAAGAAAAGGATAGATATCTTAAAATTAGATGCTATTTGTTATCCTAACAAATGTGAATGTAAAATAGATGAAATATTAAATGAAATTACTAAAGATGATAAAAATTACAATTTCTTTTTTATAGATCCGTATAGTTTAGAATTTTCTTGGGATTGTATGAAAAAAATTTTAAATATTCGGAGTGACATTCTTATTACTTTTATGACAAATAGTTTATGGAGAACAATCAAATCAGAAGAATCAACCGGAAATGGTCACGATGCATTAAATAGAGTTTTTGGTAATGATTCTTGGAAAAAAGTAAAAAAAGAAGAAGATTTAATTGAAATTTATAAGAATAACATTTTGAAAGAAAGACCGGATGCAGTTATGTTAAACACCAAAATTAAATCAAAAGGGAATTTTTATTATGATATGATATTCATAACTCATAAAACTGGAGGTAATAATCCTTGGCTTGATCCAGTTAGAGATGCTAAAGAGGAGATTGAAAAACATACTGATGAAGTAGTAAAAAGTCTTTTAGAAATAATAAAAAAACGGCAAAAAACTCTATGCTAAGATAAATTTATATAATCATTTGAATTGTATCTTATATGGATAAAAAGAGGGCGGGGTATATTTCTCGTAGTAGTTTGTTATATAAAAGTAAAGTAGAGTATGCAGATTATTGTATAAACCATATTGAAGGTTGTTCTCATGGTTGTAAATTTCCTTGTTATGCCTTTATGATGTCGAGAAGATTTGGGAAAGTCAAAACTTATTCAGAATGGATTAAACCTAAACTTGTAAAAAATGCCCTTGAATTATTAGACAGAGAAATTCCAAAATATAAGAAAGATATTAAGTTTGTTCATCTTTGTTTTACAACAGACCCATTTATGTATAAATATACTGAAGTTACAGATATGACTTTGAAAATAATCAATAAATTAAATTCTAATGGAATTAAATGTACTATCTTGACAAAAGGAATTTTTCCCGTAGAATTAACTAATATTAAAAAGTATGGTATAAATAATGAATATGGAATTACTCTTGTATCTTTAGATAATAATTTTAAGAGAAAATTCGAACCTGGAAGTGCTTCATATTTGGGAAGGATAAATGCTTTAAAAAGACTTCACGATGCTGGATTAAAAACATGGGTTAGTATGGAACCATATCCCACACCAAATTTAGTTGAACAAGATTTAAGAGAGATTCTTAAAAAAATATCTTTTGTAGATAATATTATATTTGGTAAACTCAATTATAATTGTTCTTCTAGTAATTTTCCGAACAATGAAATTTTTTATGAAAAACAGGCAAAGGTTGTTGAAGATTTCTGTAAAGAAAGAGGGATAAAATACCATATAAAATACGGGACAAAAAAAATAGATAATTTTTCAACAGTTAAAATTTTTAAAAGCCCCCCTTCATTAACAAGCTTTCAACAAGAGATATTAGCTTAATTAGTATTGAATAACAAATTGGAGTAATTTTTTATTGGAAATAACAAAAAAATTATCTGAAAAATCTCGTTTTATTCTTGGATTAACTTTTTTAATCGCTTTTGTTGTTTTAGGATATCTAACCATTCAGTATGCGTTAAAAATTCTTTTTAATCCCTCTTCAACAGATTTTCATTCTTTTGGAGATATGTTAAAGAAGATTTTTCTGATTCCTTAGAACTCAAATTTCCCAGAACCAACCCTCTTCGCAATTTTTAACAGAAAATTTATTCAGAGAAAGACCCAAACAAAGATTTAAAAATCCATTTATCTTTAAAAAAATAACATAATCCCAGGTGATCTGAAAGGGTTGCCTGATGTTTTTTATAATGACAGAGAAAACTATTTTTCTTATGGATGGAGGCTATTTATCCTTTATTTCTAAATTTTTAGGAAAAGGAAAACATTTGCAATTCAAAATTGAAAAATTTGCAGTAAATTTATCTAAAAGGATTGGGCTAAAATGCAATGAAATTTATTTTTATACTGCCCCACCCTATCAAAGTTCAAAACCCACAGATGAAGAGAATAAAAGAAAAGCTAATTATGACAAGTTTATAGATATTTTAAAAAAAATTGAAAATCCAAAAGTAATTATTCGTGAAGGAAGATGCCAGAAAATAAAAAATGAATTTTCTCAAAAAGGTGTTGATACATTAATTACAATGGATTTATTAAAATCCTCCCAAGATGATTCTGTAAAAAATATAATTCTTCTTAGTGCAGATACGGATTTTGTTCCGATAATTGAGGAAATAAAAAATAAGAAAAATTTAATCTTAGCATATTTTACAGATAAGAGAAGAAAGTCAGCATTTACTTTATCCAATCATTTATGGAATGTTTTCAAGAAAAAAATTATGATTAAACTAGAAGATTTTAGAGATAATCTCCTTTATTAACCAAATGCTTTCTCTCCAGAAAAAATATCATGATGGAAAAGTATCTGGGAATGAAAAAGAAAGATTAAAACAGCAGATTGATAATATTGATTATGAAATTGACCAAGAAGTTTACAAGTTATATGGAATTAATGAGGAAGAAAAGAGGATAATTGAGGGGAGTTTGAAGTAAAATATATAAACCTTAGTTTACTAACTAAATTATGGAAACACAAGAATTACAAATGTTGTCTAATTTTGAAAAGGATAGTGAATGGTTCCATAAAAATATAGATAAATTAAGGAGAGAAGGTTTTACTAAAAAATTTGTGGCCATAAAAGATTCTAAACCCCTTGCTTCAGGAAAGAATGTAGATGTTGTAATAAAAGAAATTGAAAAAAAGGGAGATAATCCTTCATTTATTTTTATAGAATTCGTCCACCCTGAAGGATACACTTTAATTCTTTAAAATGAAAAGAATTCCTTTGCAGGTATATAATTTTGCAAATAGTTTAAGACCTATAGCACATTTTTTATTAAAATCAAAAGATTTAGATTTTTCTATTCCAATAATAGCAATAGTTGATACAGGCAGTCCAATAACTCTGATTGGTATATCTGATTTAAAGAGAATGAGGCTTTCCAACCTTCAATTAAATAAATTAATAGGAAAAAATAATGAAGTTAATATTGGAGGCGGAAAAGTCGTAACCAGAATTTTAGAAGAAGCTAATTTAAAATTTGGCACTGACTTAAATATCAATATGCCGATTCAGTTTCCAATAAATAGTAATGAAAATTCTTTCCAACCAAGTTTACTGGGAGTAGATTTTATGTTAAAATCAAAAGCAAGATTAGTTTTTGATCCTAATAAAAAAGAAGCTTATTTTGAAGTAGATGATTAAAAACATTGATTATGAGATTGATGAAGAAGTTTACAAGTTATATGGAATTAATGAGGAAGAAAAGAGGATAATTGAGGGGAGTTTGAAATGAAAAATAATGAATCTTTTTGGGAAGAAGGAGCATTTATCCAAAGTATAAGCTCGGAAGAAGTTGAGGAAAAAATGAAAACTCTTCATGACGAAGAGGATAATAAAAAATTCAAGTGCAAAAAATGTGGCAAGTCAATCTCCGCTCACAACAAGGATTGGCATGATTGCATGTGCGATGATTGTTTTAACAAAACATATTTTTCCGCGTAAAGAACTTCAGAAATCAGCACAAGAAGTTTTTTATACCCCCTCGTCCTAATATTCAAAAGGAGTGATAATGATAGATCCAACATTTTTATATTTGACAATTGTATTGTTCACCGCATTCGTAATCTCGTTCATAATTAAGATGTTTCGCCAGCCAATTATTATTGGTTATATTCTTGCGGGGATGGTTGTCGCGTCGATTGTGGCGTTCGGGATTATTGATTTGCACGAATCATCAGAAACTATTGAATTGTTTTCTCATTTAGGAATTGCATTTCTTCTTTTTATTGTGGGTTTACATTTGAATCCTAAAGTTATCAAGGAAATTGGAACCTCGTCGCTGTTGATTGGGTTGGGGCAAATGGCTCTCACCTTCATATTGACTTTTGTCGTCTCGTTTTATATTCTTGGGTTTGGGTTTGTTCCATCAATTTACGTCGGTATTGCTCTTATGTTTAGCAGTACAATTATTGTGATGAAACTTCTTTCAGATAAAAAGCAACTTGATTCTCTTTTCGGAAAGATTGCTATAGGAATTTTGATTATTCAAGATTTAGTGGCAATTATTATTCTTATGTTTATCTCATCTTTTTCTGGCGGAACAACTCTCAATTCATTCGCTGTTAGAGGAATTTTCGGGGGGTTAAGTTTGATTCTTCTCCTTTTTATTTTCGGGTATTTTATTGGAAATAGATTCATGAATATCGTCGCAAAATCTCAGGAACTTCTTTTCTTGTTTTCAATTTGCTGGTGTTTTGTAATTGCTGCCTTGTTCAGCTCCTTCGGGTTTTCACTTGAAATTGGGGCGTTGGTTGCAGGAGTTATTTTATCAATTTCTCCTTATAGTTTAGAAATAAGCTCGAAGATAATGCCATTAAGAGATTTCTTTTTGATAATTTTCTTTATAATTCTTGGGCTTAAAATTCAGATTTTGGATTTGGGTTCTATAATTTTTAATGCATTAATTCTTTCAGTGATTGCATTGATTTTTAAACCAATTATTTTGATGGTTTTGACTGCGTTATTTGGTTATACTAAGAGAACGAATTTTTTAGTCGGGACAACGCTCGCGCAAATTTCAGAATTTTCAATAATTATTATTGGAATTGGCGTTGTGATGGGGCATATAAATGAAGCAACTTTCTCGACGATAACTTTAACATTGGTAATCACAATTTTGTTGTCGACTTATTTAATTATTTATTCCAAGGAAGTTTACGAGAAAATGCCGGGGTTTTTTTCTATATTCCAAAAAGAAGAAATAAAACGCGAAAGAAAAATTAGCAAAAAATATGACGCGATTCTTTTCGGTTACAATAGAATTGGTTTTAGCATTTTGCGTTCGCTAAAAGCAATAAAAAAAGATTATCTTGTTGTTGACTTTAATCCAGATACAATTACTAATTTGACAAAATTAAGAATCCCTTGTTTGTATGGCGACGTCGACGATTCTGAACTTTTAAGAGAATTGCCGTTGGATAAAATGCAATTGGCTGTTTCAACTATCCCGGATTTTGAAGTCAATTCATTGTTAATTGAAACTATCAGAGAAGTTAATTCCGAGGCAATAATAATTGTTAGGGCACACCAGTTGAAAGACGCGCTTGAGTTGTATAAAAAAGGAGCTAGTTATGTTCTCACTCCTCATTTCTTAGGGGGAGAATATGTAAGTAAAATGATTAAAGAAATAAAATTTGACGAAGAAGGTTACAAACATGAAAAAAATAAGCATATCAAAATGTTAATGGAGAGATTCGCGTCAAAAAGCGAATATTTTCATTTAGAGAGAAGTTAAATCCCAAAATGATAATTATCTCTCGAGGGATTTTTTCGTTTCCACATTTTAAAACCTGCAGTTTGAGAGGGAGTTAAATCATCTGTTTCCTTAACATTCCCATACCATTCTTTGGATTTAATTCTCTGTCCCTCTTCAGAAGGAATAAAATGTTTGATGAATATATTGGGTATTTCTTTAATGTTAAACATATATTCTACTTGAGAACCATTTTTATTATACAACAATTCCCATACATATCCTTTAAATTCAAAACCTAAATTTTTATTAAAAATTCTTGGGCCGTGGCACCACATTTTTATTTCTTGACCTTTTGGGGTCACCCTCACCATATTAAGATTATATCCCTCTTGTTCGTTCTCCATTATATGTCTTCTCAATATTTTAAAATCTTCTTGGCTTAATCTTTCGTCAGCATCTAATACAAATGCATATTTTGTTTGAACTTTACTCAATGAAAAATTTCTTGCGTTAGCATATCCGTCAAATTTTGTGTCAAAAACTTTTAAATTTGAATATTTCATTTCCATTTCTTCTAACAATTCACGAGTTCCGTCCAATGAACCTGTGTCTACGATCACTCCTTCTTCCATGAAGGGCATAACGCAATCCACAAAATCCACTATTCCTCCTGCAGGATTTATCTTTTCATCCCTAACTATTGCCACCAAACTTGTATTAGAGATTAATAAATTATTCATAAAATTATCGAATGTTTCACTTTTATAAATCTTTTCTTATCTTGATATTGCCAATCATCAAAACTTTAAATTTTAAAATTTTTCGTCGAAAGCAATTTACTGCCCACATTCGTTCGCAGATTTAATAATCTGCGACGAGCGAAGCGAGGAGTGTAAATTTCGCTTTTAGTTAAAATTGGATTTTAAAGAATATTTCCTTAAGTTTACAATACCAATTTCCGCTCAATTTTATATTCTCAAACCAGAATCAGGTAAACTTTTTGAATGAACATCAAGTCGCCCACTGCTCAAACAATCCCAGCAAACATGTACAGTTCCATTACTTTCTTTTACCATACCTTTATCTTTACACTTCGAACAATGATATTCCATGAAAATAAGACAGTGATGTGTGTATTTAAGTATTCGTATTATTGAAAATGATTATTTTCAAACCTAAATTCTACAATTTTCTTGGAGTCATTAATGCAACCCCTATAAAAACAATAATAAATTAAATTTATAAACCTGAATCATTTTTCTAATTTATGAAATTTGACAAAACAACAATATTTATAATAGCAATCATTTTAGTCTTAATTATCGGGGTAAAATATGCAATGAATAATTCAACAAAAGTAAAACTTCAAACAAATCAAGGGGAAATTGTAATTCAACTATACGGCGATATGCCAATCACAACTGGAAATTTCGAGAAACTTGTCAACAAAGGATTCTATGATGGAGTTGTATTCCACAGAATAATCGACGGATTTATGATTCAGGGAGGATACCCGACTGGAACAGGAACAGGCGGACCAGGATATGAAATAAAAGATGAATTCACACACGCAGGGGGAAACAAAAATGATAGAGGAACAATTTCAATGGCAAACGCAGGACCAAACACCGGGGGGAGCCAGTTCTTCATAAACTTAGAAAACAATAATTTTCTTGACGGAAAACACCCAACATTCGGAAAAGTTGTGGAAGGAATGGATGTCGTGGATAAAATTGCAAAAGTGGAAACAGACGCTAACGACAAACCCATCGAAAAAATTAAAATAATCAAAGCTGAAATACTTTAGTAGCTAAATTTTTTAAGCTAAATGTTGAAAGAACAGATTTACATTGTGATTGCCTAATTTCTTCTGAGCAAACATAAAAAGCTTTTTCAAAATCATTAAATTGTTTAAATCCATTCGTAGAAAGCTCTTCTCCATAAAGAGGATATCTAGAAAAACCTTCATTAACACGGGGCCCAATCAAAATAGCATCAAATTCATCCAAACGCACTACAATCATTGATTTCTTTTTTTCAAAAGAAAATATCTCTTCATTAGATTCAGCTAAATTCATTTTTAATTTTTTTATTTCAACACTTTCAAATCTTTTAGTTAAATCTTTCAAACCTTTTTCAGCATTACTAAGTGAACCATATGGAATCAACCCATTTCCACGAAAATTGTTATAAAATCCATCTGCAAATTCTATTGGCTCTCCAAAAAGAAACATTCTTGGAATAGACTTATCGCATAAATTAGGTATATTAACAACACAAACATATCCTTCAATATTTCTCATAAAATGAGATAAAGATTTCTCTTTAAATAAATTATTATAATACAAGAGAAAAAATAAGAAAAAGAGAAAAAATAAAAAAAAGAAAAGAGAAACTTTAGTTTCTCGCTAGAGTAAATACATTCTTAATAGCAACTATTATTGTTGCCGGTACGAATATCATCAGAAGTGCTGCCATAGTGCCTTCTAGAATTGAAATTCCACCTAATGCACCTGCTCCTAGTGAGCTAGCAATTATTAACACCGCTCCAGATAAAAGGAACGATTGGGTCTCTTCACCTGTAACATTCAAAATTCCTACAACAAAACCTATCACAACAAGTACCAAAACTATTGTTGGGTTACTTATTTGGTTTTGCATAAAAACTCCTAATACAAGTGCTAAGACAACTCCTGCTAAGAATGCCCAGCTTCCAATAGTGTTTTTTGACTTTGCCATTTCTACCTCCTTTTGATTATAATATAATAATCAATATTTTTGGGGTTTAAATATCTTTTAGTTTTACCTGAGCGTGTCTAATAATTAGC
>CAYHMF010000006.1:0-19326 GCA_964357655.1 Candidatus Woesearchaeota archaeon
AGCATCCAACGAAGTTGGGAATGAAATGAATTATGCGAAGTGTTCGGTTCAGTGTTGAAGGGATGACGAGCATCCAACGAAGTTGGGAATGAAATGAATTATGCGAAGTGTTCGGTTCAGTGTTGAAGGGATGACGAGCATCCGAATTTATTCGGAGAAATTCTAAGTTAGAAATACCAGAATCCTAGCCCCGCATTTATGTTTTAAAAACAGCGTCGAGGATTTGAATAAATCAGTTTAAAGAATTGAGAGATATGCTCTCGCGTGAAAATTTTTTCTCTCGCATTTTATACCAACAACTTTATAAACTAATTTTATCTGAATTTTTTAACCTGCGAGTGTATTTATCGCGTTAGCGGGAAGTTTTATACTTCTTGTTAGTTTAATGAAAATGGTTAAAACAAAAACAAAAATAGAAAAACAACTTCAGAGAAAGACAAATTCAGAATTAGTTGAAACTATAATTGCTGCAAAAAAAAATGACAAATGGAATTCTGTTGCAGGAATATTGAGTGGCTCAAGAAAAATAAGAGTTAATTTAAATCTTGAAGATATTGACAAAAAAGCTAAAGATGGCGACATCGTCGTTATCCCAGGGAAAATTCTTTCTCAAGGAGAATTGAACAAAAAAGTTAAAGTTGTGGCTCTTAATTTTTCTGAAAAAGCAAAAGAAAAGCTATTAAAATCAAAACACGAAGTTTTAACTATACTGGAAGAAATTAAAAAAAATCCTGACGCAAAAGGAATTAAAATGCTAAAATGAAAAAAATAATCGACGGAACAAACGCCATATTGGGAAGACTTGCTAGTTATGTTGCTAAAGAAGCTCTAAAAGGAAATGACGTCGCAGTCTTAAATTGTGAAAAGATAATTATTACTGGAAATAAAAAAAATATTGAAAAAAATTTCCTTGCAAAAAGAAGCAGAGTTGGAAGTAGCCAAAAAGGTCCAAAACATTCTGTCTCGAGTGAAAAAATAGTAAAAAGAACAATTCGGGGCATGCTTCCTGACCATAGATTTGGGAGAGGAAAAGAAATATTGAGAAAAATTATGTGCTATAATGGAACCCCGAAAGAATTTCAAAATACAAAAATGATTAAAGCTGGAAAAGAGAAAGCAAGTAAATTTATTACAATTAAAGATATTTCAAAATGACTAAAAAAATAATAAAATCTGGTAAAAGAAAAAGAGCAGTTGCGAGAGCTGTTCTTGTCGAGGGTTCTGGAAATATTAAAATTAATAAAAGAGATTACAAGACACTTCATGTATTTGACAGACTAAAAATTGAGGAGCCATTGAAAATAACTGAACATATCATTGGAAAACTTAATTTTGACGTCGATATTGGTGTGAGGGGCGGAGGAGAAAAATCCCAAATAGAAGCTGCGAGACTTGCACTGGCAAAAGCTATTAGCGAGTTTGAAAACAATGAAAGTTTGACTGATGCTTTTTTTGATTATGACAGAAATCTTTTGGTTGCAGATGTTCGAAGAAAAGAAGTTTACAAACCAGGAGATAGTAAAGCTCGTTCAAAGAGACAGGCTTCTAAGAGATAGTTCATTCTGATTTCATCGAATACAAATCCACGCAGTGATTTGCATAGTTCGCTAAGCTCTCGATTTCATCGAATACAAATCCACGCAGTGATTTGCATAAAGAGATAATTTTATTTTATAAAAACTAATTTTTCATGTTTAGAGATATCGTTGGTTTTTGCTGAATTATAAAGCATATTTGCCCAAATATCTGCATAGTATAAAATCTCGGGGCATCTTGGGAATTTCATTATATCACCCGTTGGGCTTCGGTGTTTTTTTGTAAAATTATCTACAACTATATTTTTAATTCCGAATTCTTTTTTGATTTGTTCGCGAATCCAACTTCTTCCATATTTTTGCAAAGCCCCATCTAAAAAGATTTGTAATTTTTCCGGAGGCTCTTCTAATTGACTTAAATAATCTGAAACTAAATATGGCACGGTTTCTATCAAATTTTTAGAAGATCTGCGATACCTTTCAGAAGTTAATAACCCAAACCTGTAATCCCTTTGCGGGTGATCCATAAAATGAATTGCTGCTCTTTTATCTCGCGTATTAGAAAAATCTTTAACAATGCTGTCTTGATGAAGCCAAGAAAAAAGTGCTGTGTTTATCTCTCCGAGGGAATTTTGTCCTGCATGATTTGAATCGTCCACGCCAATTGCTAAACAATTTCCATAACTCTTTTCCATAATCTTTGGAAATCATTTAATATAAAAATATTTGTGTTCAGAAAACATTATTTCTCAATTTTTCTAATTTATTTTGCACATGATTGAATAAAGTTGTGGAAATCAAAGGTTTGTGATTTCCGTCGTGAATTTGATTGTTAAATTTTATTTTTCCAATATAAGTAAAGTTAGATAGAATTTTTTTAAGCCCGTTCACAGAAAAATTATGTTTTTCCGCTAGTTTTCTTAAGCTTATTTTTTCTTTCAAAAATTGCTCGAAGATTTCTTCAACTTCTCTGAAGTTTTCTGCGGGGATTAATTTTCCAGATTCAAGTTTATACCCAAACGGCGGGCGAGCCATTAATTCTCCCTGAGACGCCTTATTTATCATCCCCTTTTTTTGAATTTCTCCTCGATTATTTTCTATATCTTTTCCACAATGCGGGCATTTCATTTTTTCATTAATTCTTTATGATTTAAAAATGATAAAATCACTGCTGGAATTATGAACAACCAATCAATTATAAATGTTAAGACAATGCATATTAAAGCGATTATTGAATATATGACTACTTTATTGTTTTTCATGCCCAACCTTTGCTTTTTAATTTATTTTGAACGTTTGTAAAGAGTTCTTGAGAAATGAGGGGGTTGTGTTTTCCTTGCATTGTTTTTCCAGCAAATTTTATTTTGCCGAGATAAGTTTCATTTGTAAGAACTTTTTTTAAACCATTAACCGAAAGATTGTATTTTTTAGCTAATTGTGTTAAGCTTGTATCTTGATTCAAAAAATTATGGTATATCTCTTGTACAATATAGGAATTCTCGGTGGAGGCTAGTTGTTTGTTAATTACTTTGTATCCTAAGGGGGCCCTTGTTACAAGATTTCCGTCCCTAAACTGTTTATCCATGGTGAACTTGGTCCTATCAATTGTCACATTTCTCTCGAATTCGGCGAACGCAGAAACAATATGAAACATTAGTTTACCTGTTGCAGAGGTTGTCTCTATTTTGTCTTGCAATGAAACAAAATCTACTCCCCATTCTTTTAATTTTTCTATGGTAGTTATCAGATCCATTAATGATCTTGAAAATCTATCTAATTTGTAAATAAATATCGCTTGGAACTTTCTTAATTCTGCGTCCTGCAACATTTTTTGCATCTCTGGTCTGTTGACGAGATCTTTTCCAGATCTTCCTTCTTCTTTGTATATATGATAAATTTCATACCCTTGAGATTTTGAATAGTTCTTTAATGCTTCTTCTTGGGCCTGTAAAGAAATTCCATGCTGGACTTGGTCTTGAGTTGAGACTCTTACATAGATTGCTGCTAGGGGTTTTTGGGTGGTTGGAGAGGTCATTTTAACTTCATCTCCAATACATCTTGTATATCAAATCCTAATTTTTTTGGTTGTTTAGTTGAAATTTTTTTAAAATTATTTTTGTAATAGAAAGCCCTTGTTAAAATATATGGTTTATAATCGTCATCTTCTGTTAAAGTTTCCACTCTAATTGAATCTACTTTTAATTTTTTTGAAAGTTCTATTAATTTCTTTAAAAGAGCGGTTCCTACTCCTTTTCTTTTATATGTTTTTTTAACCCCGACCCATAAAATTTGGAAGTATTTTTTTTTCTTAGAAAAACACAAAAAACTAATTACTTCTTTTTTATAAATTGCTAATAATAAATTTTGTTTAATAAAATCTGTTTGCATCTTTTCAAGAGCATCTTTAGTAAACCATTCAGATAAACCGCTAGCAATTTGTAATGAATTAGTCACTTCAATATTATCTGCTGATTTAATTTTTATCATCTTTTTTGTGCACCTGCTTACCTAAGTGCATAATTTCTCATCTTTCCTCTGTTTTATCGTGAACTTAGGGTATATTTTTCCTGGTTCACGTTCTTTTCAGGCACCCTAAGTATATAAATATTTCCATTTTATGGGTAAAGATATAGAATAAAGGACGTGTAAAGTATTTATTTGGAAATGGGGTTACGAATTTTGAGTCAAATATGATCCAAATCAGTATGGTCTGCATCTATTGCTGTGCACTTAGGTTTGCTTTGTGAACTCTTTTTATGTTTGTATTTTGGGGAAGGAATGAACAAACAAACCATCAAAATATGTATCTTCGCAACACCCACATCGCGAATTCATTTTATATTGCTCGCAAACATCTTTAGCGGTTTTTTTGTCAAAAGGACATTCATAGACCTCTGTTTTTGTATGGTCTAAATTGTAAAACCCGCAAAGAGTTATTTTTTCATTAAAATTTGGGTGGTTCCTTGATGGGTGTGCGACATCACTAATTTCTCCAGAAATTTGCCATTTGCAGTTATTATCTTCATTTTTCATAAAAATCTAGAATTGCGTTCTTTTTAAATATTGTTGGTCGACACCCATGTGCACTAAGATAACCTTTGTGCTTATCAGTAATCATCTTTTAAAATTCTAGAGGTTATATAAATAATGAAAAGGCTAAAAAGGGTTATAATTGTTGAGGTTAATATACTTACCATGGAAGACGCTTGTGAGGGAACAAGTGATCTTACCAAAACTTCAAATAAATCGAACATGGTTTGACGCCATGTGAAAGCTATTGTAAACCCCAGAGTCACGACGACAAGCATTCTTATTTCTTTTCTGAGTTCGTTTTTAAACCGGTGTTCAATTCCTAGAATTTTGAAAATCATCCTTTTCATTTAAATAAAAAGAAAATAGTGTTTATTAACTTTTTCTAAGATTTCAAAAAATAATTCCTTTTCTAAAATTTTTTATTGATTTTGTTTTTGTGGATATTTGTTCACTAAGGTAAGCTTAGTTAAATATAGGGTGACACTTTTTTGTGTTGGATTCGTTGTTCAAACAGCTGTTTATTGAAATTTGTCGACGATAAAAATATTTTTGAAAATCCTTTTTTGAGGGTGTTTATCTGGCTGTTTGTCTGTTTAAAGATGTTTAAACAGCCTGTTTTCCAACTTTTTTGAATACAAACACCTCCCATTTTCATTATAATCTTGAGTTTTATCTAAAATATATCTAGTCATATTTAGATATTTTGCAGGAATTAATGGTTATTTTTTATCGTCGAAAAAACAAAACATTTTTAAAGAAGGTTTATATTTTTATATTATGTTTGGGTGGTTTAGAAGAAAAAGAGAGGTGGACAGGTTAAAAGAAGATACCAAAACTAGTTTTGAAGGTGTTAAAAAAGATATTATTTCTATTTCTGGTTGGATCAAACATCTTGATTCTGAAAAAAATTTACAAAATAAGGAAATAAATGAGGTGAAGGATATTTTATCGTCGATACAAAATGAACTTGAAGTGTTAAAAAATGTAGTTTCCATGATGAATGATTTCAAAACAAACAGGATGTTTACGTCATCCAAACAGCTATCTAACAAACAAACAGCTGTTTATCCTGTTCAAACAGCTGTTCAAACAGCTGTTCAAACACCAAAATTTGACCAATTTTCAATAACAGAAAGAGCTATTTTATGGGTATTGCTGCATTCTGAAATGAAATTAAGTTATGATGATCTAGCAGCAATGTTAGGGAAAGAGAGATCTACTATAAGAGGGCAAATAAATTCGATAAAACAAAAAAGTGAGATTATCAGTGAACAAGTAGAGAAAAATGGCAAAAAGAGAGTGTATATTCCTGAAGAAATCAAGGAAAAAATGCTCAAAAAGTCAAAAGTGAGAGTTAAAACAATTAAAAAAGAACAAAAAAACACAGAAAAGTGAGAAATATTAGAAAAATAAAACTTTCGGAACCAAAAAAGTGAGGGTTATAAAAAATAATAACTCTCAAAAATGAAGGTCTTGAATCAATAGACATCGAAAGAATCGAGCTTTTTAAAATAAAAAGTAGCTAAAAGGCAAAAGTTATAGTTATTACTTATTCGGCTGTCCGATTAACTAGATTTATAAGTCTCTAAGTTGTAAAATCGTTGGCAAACTGACTATTTTCTTGAGATTTTTTGATATGTTTAGCTGAATATTTTTATTATTTACTTTATTTTTATCGACGGGAATTCCTTTTTTAATTAATCTCCCTATATAATCCCGTATAGAGCTTTCTGTTAGCTTAAGTTTCTCTGAAATGGTCCGGTAATCTGTGAAGCCATTCTCTTCTTCTAACTGATAAAGTGTGGAAAAAACCAACATTTCTTGATCTGTCAGTCTTTTAAACTTAAAACGAATCTCTTTCTTGATTTTGTCTAAAGACTCTAAAATCTCAATGGCGTTATTAATTGTGTTGTTATCTGTTTTTTCTAGGATTTTTTGAGGTTTTTCCGTGTGTTGGTTTGTCTGTTGGTTTGTCTGTCTGTCTGTTGGAACCCCCTCATTTCCTATGGAAATACCAATATTTTGACCCTTTACGTCATTTAAAGGATTGTTATGTGTTGGATTATGTGTTGGAGTTGCTGGAAATTCTCCCTCTTGTGTTGGAGGTAATTTTTTCTGGTTTTCTTTATTTTCTCTATTTCTTTCATTAATTTTATTCATAATTTCACACATTTCTATAATTGTTTGTCTTGTCTCAACAAGCCCTTGTCTTAAAGAATCAATCTCTTCTTTCAACGAATCCATATCTTGTTTAACTTTTTGAAAAGCATCTTTTATCGAATCCATATTTTTTTCAATCATAAGAAGGTTAAAAGGTTTATTGTTTTACAACGCCATCTTGATATCGTTTATATGCTTGATACGCGGTGTCTGTTAATTTCCATCTTGATCTCCTCAAATAATCAATTCCTTTTGCATTCTTTTTTATTTCTATCACTAGTTTTTTGTTTTTTAACACCAATAACAATTTTTTGATGAATTCCTCGTCGCGGGCGAGTTCCTGCGCTATATGTGATGTAAACACTGATTTTGGGGTTATAAAAAACAAATGTGCTAAAATCTGCTCGGAAATCTTCTCTCTTTTTTTATCTGAAACTTTCATAAGAAAGTTATTCGGTTATGGTTTATATATTCTTGGTAGAATTATTCATTTGTCCTTTTTCTCTTCTGTACGACTTCCGCCAACCCTTGGCAAAGGAAGGTGGGCCGGAAGACTCATCTCTTCTTCGAATTCAAGCGCCCTGATGCTGGCCTTTCTTAAAATTAAATTAAACAGGGCTGTTTTGAAGTCCTCGGGCATTTTCTTGTCTTCCCATTGAGTGAGTACTTCTTTTACTTTTTTTGGGCTCATCGAGAATAATGTGCTCCCTTTGATTTCTATTTTCGCTATATTTGGGGAGTATTCGACCTCGAAAACAAAAGAAACTGCCACAAACTCCTCGTCTGTTTTCAAAACATCTGTCTTGGCTTCTTTTATTTCAGAAATTTCTACATTGGTATTTATCTTTAAATCTTTTAGTGATTTCGCATCATCCTTTTTCTCTACACTTAGTTTTGTAAAATTAAATCCAAGTACTCTCATTTTATATTTAATAAGATTAAGAAACGTTTTTAAATATTTGTGTTGAAAAAGAGGCATTGTAAAATAAATCTATCGTCTTTTTTCTCTGCGCTCCAAAAAACTCTTCTAATGAATGAATAAAATTTACGTCTTGCGTATGGTTTACTCTTCGTAACTACATTAATTGGTTGTTCATAAATCTGCGATTTGAAACACGTGTGATTGTAAATTGAAAAACATTTTATTTTGACATTTTGCCAATAACTTGAGAATATCAAAAAATTAGAAAATTTTTAACCAGAATTAAATTAAATCTTCTTCAGAAACAATAACAAAATCCCCGATAGCAATAATTGAGCTGTAGGGTACTAACAAATCGTCTGTGTTTGTTCTCTCTAAATTAAGGTTTTTTGTATACGGTGTAGAATCCTTTACGATTAAATTAATCAATTCTCCAGAACGAGTTTCGAAGGTAACGTCCTTGACAAAACCCAATCTTTTTCCTTCTTTAGTCACAATCATTTTTCCTGTGATTGAACTAAATGGATTTTTACTATTTTGCATGATTAAGTGAGAGAAAATTTCTTTATAAAGTTTTCTGTGAAATTATATAGGTTTTGAAAGGATATATAATAAAATTTTTGGGCCGGTTTTTTATTTAAATAAAAATTTGTGGAACACAAAAATAAGAAAAATATTTGTTTATTTTGTAGAACAAGTGGGTTTATTTTTACCTTAAAATCTTCTTAATCATTAAAAGGGAACAATTTAATAAAAAATTAAGGTTTTTAGTAGTTCGAATGAAAAATATTCGGGCTCGTTGGTTTTGAAGGTATGAGGAAGGACATAGGAAAGGGAAGATTTTTGTGGGTTTTTAAAGATTTTAGAGTGTAATCTGCCGATTTACCTGACCCTATGATTTCGTCTGGAAAGGTTTTTAAAGACTTTTTGAATTTTTTTTATTATTATTTTATTTAAAAAAATTTATATTATATATTATATATATTAATAATAAAAAGAAGAAGAATAAGAAGAAAAAGAGCCCTCATAAAAGAGAACAAGAAGAAGAATAAGAAGAATATCGAGAAGAATAAGAAGAAAAGAAGAAGAGTGAGAAGAAGAGTAAGAGGAAAAAGAAGAAAAAACTTACATAAAGGAGAACAAGAATAATAATAAGAATAAGAAGAGCGAGAATACGAAAAACTAGAAGAAAAATACCAATAATTTAATTTATTTTAGATATACAATAATGACACATCAAAGCTAATAATAAGTAATAATTAATAATGATTCGTTTAGGCTCTCCACAAGAAATAAAGGTGTGTCTATTTTTTAGTAGTCATAAGTCTTTATATAATAAATTAATTTTTCTCGTTGAGAGAATACATACAAAACTAATTTCCATAAGAAACGAACCTGTGTGTATTGCCTATAAAAAGTATTTTATCGCGAGGTGAATTACTTTAAATAAAATATGAGGTTAAAATGAAAACAGATTTGGATAATATCTTTGAAAACTTTGATAAAAAAGGTATTTTTAAAAATAAAAACGCATTGCAGCATAACTTTCAACCAGACGAAATTCTTCATAGAGACGAGCAGATAAAACAAATAGCGTCTATTCTTGCGCCTGTTTTGAGAGGGGAAAAGACAAGTAATTTATTTTTATATGGAAAAACAGGAACTGGGAAGACTCTTTCAATCCAATATGTTCGTAACGAATTAATGAAAAGGGCAGAGAAAGAAGGAAGTTTTAAGTTAAAAATAGAATATTTAAATTGTAAATTAAAAAAGGTGTCCGACACAGAATACAGGATTTTGGCAGAATTGATTAAAAAAATGGGCGGGGAGGTTCCGGCAACGGGTTTGCCAACCGAATCGGTTTACGGGAGATTTATTGATATTATTGATAGGGAAAAGCAACTCGTTGTTTTAATTCTCGACGAGATAGACCAAACAGTTAAAAAAATATCGAGTGATTTTTTATACAACCTTACAAGATTAAATTCGGAATTGTCCAAAACACAGATTTGTATTGTGGGGATTAGCAACAATCTTACATTCTTAGACGAAATTGACCCTAGAGTAAGGAGCTCGTTATCAGAAGAGGAAATTGTGTTTCCTCCTTACAACGCAGTTCAGCTTCAAAAAATCCTCAATAAAAGAGGGGCAGAGGCATTTAAGGAAGGCGTTATTCAGGAAGGAGTTATTGCGAAGTGTGCGGCGTTTGCAGCAAGAGAGCATGGGGATGCTAGAAGAGCACTTGATTTATTGAGGATTTCTGGGGAATTGGCTGAAAGAGACGGGTCAAAGAAAATTTTGGTTAAACATATCGATGAGGCAAACAATAAAATAGAAAAAGATAAAATTTTGGATGTGATTCGTTCAGAACCCAAACAGTTTCAGCTTGTTTTAAAATCAATAATAGAGTTATCAGAAAGACAAAAAGATGGTCATTTTTTTACAGGAGATGTTTATAATGATTATCAGGAATTGTGTCGCAGAAATAAATTGGAAGTTTTGACGCAGAGACGAGTTAGCGACATCATTCAAGAGTTTGACATGCTCGGAATAATCAATGTGAAAGTTATTTCAAAAGGAAGAGGGGGAAGGATGAGGGAAATTAAGCTCGCCATCACCAATAATATTATTAAGAAGGCCAAAGAAATTATTGAAGAGTCTCTGGACTATAGGTAGTCCGCTCATATTAAAATGGATAATAGGGAATTGCTGAAATTTTGTTTAGAGAAAGGACTTTTGTTAGATACCGAGGTTTTGAATTTATTAAGCGAGGTGTCTGATGTTGAGTCAGCGAAGCTAATTTTAGAGAAAATAAAAAATCATACTGGGCAAAGAATCATCACAAAAAAAGTTTTTGATAGCAATAGAAAAAAGGTAAGTGAGTTTTTTTTAACCTTGCCACCACAAAATCAACAGAGTTTAGAAAGATTAAAAATTAAACTAGGATTGAGTATTGAAATTTCTAAAGAGATTACTAAAGAAATTATTTCCGAGAGCGAAATTGGGGAAAAAGTGTATCAAATCCAGAGCCCGATAGGAACAAATGTTGGAAATGTTAGGATAGTTTCTCAAAATTTTTTCACAAACAAAAAATTAGAAGTCGGAGATTTTGTGAGTTATTTTAGGAATAGGTTTGTTGAGATGAGAAATGTTTTGCAGGAGCGGGTTGAACTGAGCAATTTAGTTTCAATAGACAAAATGTCTGGAAATAGGCAAGGAATTTCTTTAATAGGACTCGTCTCAGGAAAAAGAACAACTAAAAATAAAAATGTGATTTTTGATATAGAGGATTTAACCGGAAAAGTAAAAGTTTTGGTGAATCAAAATAATTCAGAACTTTGTAAACTGGCAGAAGATGTTGCGCTCGATTCTGTGATTGGAATTAAAGGTTCTGGGAGCAAGGAATTTTTCTTTGCAAGCGATATTATTTTTCCAGACACTATTTTGCACGAAAGAAAAAAATCAGATTCAGACGAAAATGTTTTATTCATTAGTGATTTGCATTTTGGAAGCAAGAAGTTTCTCGAGAGTAATTTTTTGAAATTTATTGATTATCTGAATGGAAAGGTTCCGAACACGCCCGAAGTAGATAAGATAAAATATTTATTTATTGGTGGAGATGTTGTGACGGGCGTTGGAAATTATCCAAATCAAGAAAGGGATTTGTTAATTGGGGATCTTGAAGAGCAATTTTCCGGGGTTGCTGAATTGTTGAATAAAATAAAAAGAGATATTAAAATAATTATTTCTCCTGGGAATCACGACGGAGTTAGAGTTATGGAACCGCAGCCGATTTTCGACGAAAAATATGCTTGGCCATTACACAATCTCAAAAATGTTATTCTTACTGAGAATCCTTGTAATGTGAATATCGGGGCGACAAAGAATTTTTCTGGGTTCGATATTTTAACATATCACGGATTCTCTTTTCCATATTATGCGTCGACCGTCCCAAGATTAATGGTAGAAAAAGCTATGAATACCCCAGAAAAAATAATGAAGTATCTTTTATTGAATAGACATCTTGCTCCGACGCACGCGTCTACTCAGTATTTCCCTTCTGAGAAAGATACGCATTTTATAAAAAATATTCCGGATATTTTCTTTGCTGGACATACTCACAAGAGTGCAATTTCTTATTACAATAATATTCTGGTAATTTCTGGTTCTTCTTGGGAAGAAAAAACACCTTATCAGGAAAAATTTGGAAACGAACCAGACCATTGTAAAGTTCCTATGTTTAATCTAAAAACGAGGGCAGTTAAAATACTGGATTTTGAATAACCAGAGGTCATAAATAATGAAAAATAAATGTTGTCGGTTGGGAGAAGAAAGGATTAGTGGAAAAAATGTTTTATATGAAACAGATAATTTTTTTATAGTGCCAACTATTGGGCAGATGGAAATTGAGGGTTATCTTTTATTATGTTCTAAAGAACATTTTGTTGGCACAGGGAATTTGCCTATGGAATATGACGATGAATTAATAAATATTCTCGATAAAACAAAGGAAACAATTTCAAAAGTTTATAATTCTGAAGTGTTAGTTTTTGAACATGGGCCAAGGTTAAATTGTTATAAGGGAGGGGGGTGTTTAGACCATATGCATTTTCATTTAGTGCCCACCGACGTAAATTTAAAGAATTTTTTAAAACCCTTGTTTAATTTGGAAGAAATTAAAAATTTTAGCCGATTAAGAGAAATTTATCAAAACAAGAAATCATCTTATTTGTTTTTTGAAAACCAAGACAAGGAAAAATATCTGATTGAGGTAGATATCCCCTTACCATCTCAATATTTAAGACAAGTTATCTCGACAAGCAGGGGTAAGAAAGACTGGGACTGGAGAATTTACCCAGATGATGAAACTTTTGATAAAACATTAAAAAGATTAAAAGGAGAATTTAAATGAAAAATAAAATAGAAATGATTTTATGCGATAAGGACGGGACATTGGTAGAGTATTCTGTGCCACCACATTTTTCTTCTTGGGACGGATTATCTTTAGCACTTTCAGAAGAAAAACAAAAAGAATGGATTAGTATTAGAGATTTTTATGTTAGTAAAATTGATTTGTATGATGAGTGGTTTTCTAAACAAGTAAAACTTTTGAAAGGATTGCCTGTCAGCGAGGCTGAAAAGGTTTTGTTTCCTGTGCCGTATTCAAAAGGCGTTAAGAATTTTTTTGGAAATTTAAATGGTCGATATAAAAAGGGAATTGTTTCAAGTGGAATTGATATTGTTGCTAAAAAAGTTTTAGAAGAATTGAATTTTGATTTTTTTATTACAAACATTTTGGAAACAGAAAATGGATTTTTTAATGGAGAAGGAGTGAACGCGGTTGGTTTGAAGGGTAAAGCAATTGCTGTCGAAAAAGTTTCTAACGATTATGGAATTCCTTTAGAGAAAATTTGTTTTATTGGAGATAGTTTTAACGACGTTTCTGTTTTTGAGATTGTTGGATTGCCGATTGCATTTAAACCCAAATTAAAAGAAGTTCAAAAAAGGGCAAAATATGTTATTGATGATTTTACAGAATTAAATAAAATTTTAGAGGCATATGAATACTGAAACATACTTTAAAAAATTGGAAAAAGGAGTTCATGAAGTTTATGATTTGGCGAATGAAGCCAGAAGCAAAGGGCTAGACCCGACGACGAAAGTTGAGATTCCGTTGGCAATGAGTATGGCAGAAAAAGTTGTTGGACTGATTTCTACTATTTATCCTCAGATGGAAGGAACAAATATTGCAAATAGAATACTTGAATTAGAAAAAACGTGGGGAAAACTTAACCCCGCAATTTGTTTACAAATTGCGGAGGAAATAGCGAAGCAGAAATTTTGCAAGTTTGCGACACTGCTCGAAGCAATTGATGCCGGAGTCAGAACTGGTTTTGCGTACATCACTCTTGGAGTTGTTTCAAGTCCTATTGAAGGCTTGACAGAAATTAAAATAATGAAAACTCGAGAAGGAAAAGAATATCTTGCTCCATTTTTTTCAGGACCAGTTAGAAGCGCGGGAGGGACTGGAGCAGCTTTTTCATTAGTTATCGTCGATCACCTTCGAGAAATTTTTGGATATGAAAAATATGACCCTTCGGAAGATGAGATCAAACGTGTCGTAACCGAGTTGCAAGATTATCATGAAAGAATTACTAATCTACAATATATGCCTACCGACGAGGAAACAGAATTTCTTGCACGGCATCTTCCCGTCCAGGTTTGTGGAGAGCCGACAGAAAAACTTGAAGTTTCCAATTATAAAAATCTTGGAAGAATTGAGAGTGATTTTATTCGTGGAGGAGTTTGTCTTGTTATTGGCGAGGGCGTTGCACAAAAGGCACCGAAGATAAAAAGGTATGTTGATGCGTTAAGAAAAAAGGGGTTTAAATTAAGTGCATGGGATTTTTTGAAAGATTATATTGAGCTACATGAAAAGAGGGATTCTGGTGAGACAGACGATTCTCCGACGTATATTAAAGATTTGGTCGCTGGCAGGCCCGTATTTGGGCATCCTTCTCGCTCAGGAACTTTTAGATTTAGATATGGTAGAGGAAGAAATAGTGGGTTTAGTTCCGCAGCACTTCATCCGGCAACAATGGCAATCAGCGACGGATTTATTGCTATTGGAACACAAATGAAAATAGAGAAACCAACAAAAGGGTGCGCTGTCACATCTAATGATTTAATTGAAGGGCCTATTGTAAAATTATTTAGTGGTAGCGTGAAGAAAATTAAAAACAAAGAAGAAGCAAAAAAAATTTATCCAGACGTTGAAGAGATAATTTATTTAGGAGATATACTTTTTCCATTTAGTGATTTGAGTAATCGTAATGCATATTTGATTAAGCCAGGTTATGTTGAGGAATGGTGGAATCTTGATTTAAGAAAAAAGGGCGTTGATATTAGCAGTTTAGATGTTTATGATGTTGATTTTGAAAAAGCATTCGAGATTAGCAAGAATCATAGTGTGCCCTTATATCCGAAATTTATTTTTTATTGGACTGAAATTTCTAAAGAGCAGTTTGAAGGTATGATTGACTGGATTAAGTATTCGCGCGTCGAGAAAAAATTGATTTTGCCGTTCAATAAAACAGAACAAGAGAAATTTGTTTCTGGAAAACGAGCGCTCGAATTGCTTGGTGTCGAGCATGATGTCACAATCGAAAATGTTGTTTTGAACAAGGAAAATACAAAAGTGTTATTTGCAAATTTGGGGATTGACTTGAAATTATTAGATGCAGAGAGTTCTATTTTGATGAAAAATGTTGTTGATTGGGATAGATATGTCGTCGGTGATAAGAAAATTTTAGAAGTTGTAAATAGTGTTTCTGAATTTAAGATTAAAGACAAGGCAGGGGATTTTATTGGTGCGAGAATGGGTAGGCCCGAAAAGGCGAAATTGCGAAAACTTGCCGGGAGCCCAAATGTTTTATTTCCCGTCGGTAATGAAGGGGGGAGATTAAGAAGTTTCCAGGTGGCGTGTGAGGTAGGAAAAGTTAGAAGCTCGTTTCCAAATTATTTTTGTGATGTTTGTAAAAAAGAAACTATTTATTCTAGGTGTGAAGATTGTGGGAGCGAATGTCAGAAAATGTTTTATTGTTGGGAATGCAAGACAAGTTCTTTGAAAGTTTGCCACGAGCATGAAAAAAAACAGACATATTCTAACAGAGGAATTGATATTAATCATTATTTTGACAAGGCAGTTGAAAAGTTAGGGCTCGCTAAAAACGAGATTCCTTTATTGGTGAAAGGTATTCGTGGGACAAGTTCAGCCGAGCATAAGATGGAGCATCTTGCAAAAGGAATTTTGAGGGCAATGTATGATTTGCAAGTGAACAAGGACGGAACCATTAGAGTTGATGCAACAGAGTTGCCGTTGGTGGCATTCAAACCCAAAGAAATTTTTGTTAGTGTAGAGAAACTGAAAGAGCTAGGTTATGATAAAGATATTAATGGAATGGATTTAGTCGACGACGAGCAGATTGTGGAATTGATGCCACACGATATTATTCTTCCATGTTGCAGTGAGAGTCCTGACGAAAAATCCGACGATGTTTTTATTAATGTGGCAAATTTTATCGACGATTTACTCATTAAATTTTATGGATTAAAACCTTTTTATAATATTAAGACAAGAGATGATTTGATTGGCAAACTTGGAGTTTGCATGGCTCCGCATAATTGTGCCGGAGTAATTTGTAGGTTTATTGGATTTTCAAATACCCTTGGTTTGTTTGCCAGTCCGTATATGCATGCTGCTGTGCGACGAGATTGCGACGGAGATGAAATTGCAGTTATGTTATTAGGAGATGTTCTTTTGAATTTCTCTCGCCATTTTTTACCAAGTCATCGAGGAGGAACCCAAGATGCCCCGCTTGTTTTGAATGCGAAAATTGATGCTGGCGAAGTTGACGATCAGATTTTGGATTTTGAAATGGTTAGGGAATATCCGTTGGAGATGTATGAATTGGCCGAGCAGAGAAGACATTCTTCAGAGGTTACTGGAATTAATAATGTCAAGAAAGTTTTGAGGGAAGGAGGAAATCCTTTTGTGAATTTGGGGTTCACGCACGATACTGGGAATTTTAATGAGGGAGTTGTTTGCTCGTCGTATAAACTTCTTGCAACAATGTCGGACAAAGTTAAACATCAAATGGAATTTGTCGAGAAGATGCGAGCCGTCGACACTGCTGATACTGCGCGGTTGATTCTTGAGAGGCATTTTATTAGAGATATGAGAGGTAACTTGAGAAAGTTTTCAATGCAAGGTTTTAGATGTGTTGCTTGTAACGAAATTATGAGACGCCCGCCACTGGCAGGGGTTTGCCCAATCTGTAAGGGGAAAATTATTTTTACAATTCACGAAGGAGGAATTAAGAAATATCTCGAGCCTGCACTTGAGTTAGCAAATAAATACAATCTCTCTCCATATATCAAGCAAAATCTCGAACTAGTAAAGCGTTATATCGATAGTATTTTCGGAAAAGAATTAGAAAAGCAAGAGATGTTGGAGAAGTGGTTTTAGGATGGAAGAATTTTATCAAGTTGTTATTTTAATAATTATTGGAGCTGTTGCAGTAAGAATTAGTTTTAAATTTGATTTAAACAAATATTTGGAAAACAGAAGAAAAATAAAAATAGACCAACTAAAAAATATTTGCCCACACGGAAGGATTGTTAATATAACTGATAAAGGGGCAATAACTTTTGAACCCTTTTTTGTATCTCCTTCTGGAACTCTAGACTATAGTTGTTCTCAATGCAATGTTGTGGCAGGGATAGAGCAGGTAAATAGAATTAATGAGAGTTATAAAGACAACCCCTCCATAATTCTTAAGAAACAAGAAGAGTTTATAAAAAAGGCTAAGAAATTAAAATTTATTTAAACTCAAAATTGTTAATTATAAAATGAGAAAAAATAAGGATAATGAAACAACACGTATAGCTATTATAGCTTTAATTTTAGCAATCTTTTTCGGAATTAAACAAGCTATCCCTTCAGAGAAAACTTTTGATTTCATTACTATCGAAGTTCCATTAAAAGTAATGTCTAGTATTTTTTTCCAAATTGTATTAATTTTAGTCGTAATTTATACAATTATTTTGGCATTAAATTTTGGGCATAACAATAAAGTCAAACCCAACATTTCAGGGATTTTTTATGACTTGATAATAACCTTAACAGCAATAATAATTTTCCTTACGTTGAGTTTTGTTGGTTTAATTTGGTTAATTGGAAATTTTCCAAATTGTATTTCTCCAGGATTATTAACCAATGGAATTGTATGGGTTCTGATTTTGATGTGTGGGGTGTTTTTTCATAAGAATTTGAAGAATTATTGGTCTTAACATCCCCCAACCCCTTCCCAAGAAAGTTAGGAGTTAATTATTTAAGGAGAAGACATTTAATCATTAAATGAATAACGACAAAATAAAATTAATAATTAAAAAAGGAGATAAAAATGATAAAAGCATTTCTTTTTGACATCGACAATACTCTTATTGATTTTATGAAGATGAAAAGAGCATGCTGTGAAGCCGCAATAAGTGCGATGATCGACGCTGGGTTAAAAATGTCTAAGAAAGATGCATTGAAATTGTTATATGAAATTTATGAGACGCATGGAATAGAATCGCAGAGAATTTTTCAAAAGTTTACCAAAAAGATTTATGGCAAGGAAAATTACAAATTGATTTCTCATGGGGTTCTTGCGTACAGAAAAATGAGGGAGTCCTATCTTGTTCCTTATGCAAATGTAATTACAACATTGATTGAAATTAAAAAACGAGGATATAAATTAGCTATTGTAAGCGACGCCCCGATTATGGAGGCGTGGATAAGAATTGCTTCTCTTAAACTTGACGATTTCTTCGACGTTATAATAACCAAAGCAGATGCAAGAAAACAAAAATCATTTCCTGCTCCATTTAGAGTTGCACTAAAAAGATTAAACATAAAACCAGAGGAAGCGATAATGATAGGAGATAGAATTGACCGAGATGTTAATACTGCAAAAAAATTAGGAATACGCACTGTTTACGCGAGATATGGCAACGAATACCCCCCAAAGTCTGGAAAGTCTGGAGCGGATTTTGAAATTAATGATATTGAAGAATTGTTGAGTTTGGATTTAAGTATGTGAAGGAGAAGAGATGAATAAAAAATTAATTAATAATAAAATGAATGGTGCCAAGCTTATTAAAGATTGGATTTTCCATGGAAGACTCGCACCGATGACATACATGGTTATTCCAAGTATAATAAAGGCAATAGAATCTGGCGAGTATAAAGAGGAGTATGAAAGGGCACTAAAGAAGTTTAATCCTAAAGGCTATGAAGAATATAAAAAAACCGGAAAGATAGATTCTTATTATAAGTTTAAGGAAAAAATAATTAAAAAAAATCCTCATGAGATTCTAAGTCAAATCGCAAAAAAGACTATAAAAAGAAGAAGATATAATGGTCTTGCAGTTGAACAACTACTTAAAGAATGGATTAAAGAAAAAGGCAAGAGAGATATATGCCCAATATGTGGAGAGGATATGCCAGAAACTTTTCAAATTCATCATGTAGATGGAAATAATAAAAATAATATTCATTCCAACTTGATTAAAATATGTGCCTCTTGCCATAATATAACTTTCAAAGCAGATACACGATTAAAGGAGTTATGGACAAAAAGACATAATAACATCAAGAAAGAAAAAGTTAAGAAATATTGTGAAGATGAACCTTGAATATAATAATCTTTAAATATAAACACTCTTTAATTATATTATGCAAAAAAATGTGTGTGAACTTATAACTGATTGTATTACATTAAAAACTCTGAACCAAATTATTTTGTCGTATCCTCCAACAACTGCTGTGCTGAAAGAAAAATATTGCACGAAATCTAAAGATGCGTTTCCTTCAAAAGATGAAAAAGATAAGTTTGGATATGAAAATTGCCCGACATATATTGCTTTAGTTGTCCAAAATTATTAAAATTATTTTATTTTCCAATAAACACACACCCACTCTGTTTTCTTTTTTACTATTCTAGAATATTCGCAAACAATTTGTGTTTTTTCTTTTTCCATAATTTTTTAGAAGGTAATAGGTTATAAAAATGCTTCGAAAAGCGAATTTGTTTTATCCTTCTTCATTAGCGACATTAGAGAGAGATTATT
>CAYHMF010000007.1:0-18210 GCA_964357655.1 Candidatus Woesearchaeota archaeon
TTGACTATTTGAGGTGAACCTACTTTTTAGAATTATTTTTTAGACACGCTCCTAATTCGTAGGACTTCTGACTTGTTGAATAGAACATCGCGATTAAGAGAAGTTGTTTGCAGTAACTAAAACAATAAAATAGGCAAACAATTTGGGCTAATTTCTGTCTTTTACAAAAAAAGTTGCCGAAGGAAAAAAATCAAAGTTGTCGCCGTCGTTTTCATTTCGTTAAGTTGGGGGGCAGTATTTTTTGTTTCTTTTTTATAAAAAGAAGGAGTTTATCTTACATTAAGTTTATCATTTATAAAGTATTTAGCGTCTTTAACAATATTTTTTGATTCTGTAATCACTTCTTTTATAGTATTTTCAGCAACACCAAAAACAAAATAATTAGAGATTAGCTCTAATTTCTGATTCAATAAAACCAATATTTTTTTGAGTTCAATTATATTCTTCCCTTTTATTTCATTTGGAAGTTTAGCTAAATATTCCGTGGTATTTATTCTCCAAACTGAATGTGGTGGAATGCCCTTATTAGTTTTATATTTTGGTAAGATATCTTCTTCATACCATTCTAAATTACCTTTGTGAGGATATGTCTTTCCATTGATATAAATATCATTTGAGGGACTACTTATTTGATTTAATTCTACAAGTAAAGAATGCAATAAACTTATTTGTAAATCATATCTCTCTTTTTTTCTTTCGTATCGTTCTTTTTTAAATATAGACCACATAAGCCAGATAGTAATTATTCCAATAAAAGCAGTTACTATTAAAGAGAACAAATTTAAAAAATCAAAAGTAGGGTTTGTCCCAAAAATAAAGACATCATTCATTTTACACTTTCCTTAATCGTTTCAATTTCTTCTTTATCCAATCCATATAACTTAAAGATTAAGTCGTCTATCTTTTCCTCATAAGCTGAAACCTGCTTTTCAATCATTGCCTTTTCAGAATCAAGTTTTACATCTTGCAGTTTCTTTGTTAATTCTCTTATGGAATCAACTAAGTTTATTATTTCTTGCTGTTCTTTGTTATTTTCTTCTGGTTGGTAAAGTGGGATTTCAAGAAGAGGAGCTTTGTCTATCTGTAATTGTTCGCCTTGTTTCTTGCCTTTGAATTTTAGCCAAAAGAATACCAAACTTGAATTAAGCAACCCCGTAAGATATTTTAAGTTAATATCTTCTGTCTTAATTATTAAAAATGCTCTTGAAACATAGCAAGGAAAATCGGTATAAGTAAATGAAACTTCCTTTGTTTTTCTCAAAGAGAATATTTTTTCTCCTTCAAAAAATCTCTGTTCTCTTGGTCGGTGTAGCCCATAAGGTTTAAATGCAGAAGTTAAAACTTTTTTAAATTTATCAATATGCTCTTTTATATGTGGATAATTATTAATATTCTCTCTTACTTTTGTGTCTGCATAAATTATCCAATAATCATTTTTTGAATCACCAAAATATTTCTTTAGTTGCTTTGGAGTATAATAGGGTTTTATTTTCTCAATTTCTGTTTTGTTTGGATTTAGCTTTTTTAATTCTTCTTTGTTTAAGACAAATATTCCATCGCCTTTTTTGATTTTATCATCTTTTAATATACTCAAATGTTTTTCATTGATAAAATCTTGTAAAACATCAATCCCATTACCTATACTTTCATCTTTTAAATAATAACTTCCATTTTCCTTTATTCTTTCCAAAACCTCATTAAACTGTGAGCTTGTAAATGTAATTGTTTTGTCAGTAAGCTCAACAGGAGTTAATTTTACCTTGAACTTCTCTATTTGGCTTCCGTCTTTACCTATTACAAGATAGTTTCTTAATTCTTCTTTTGAAATGTTTTTGTCTGTTATCTTATAATAGTCCATTGAATAGGTTTTTGATGGCTTTTTCTTCTCTAAAACGAAAACCATTGTTTGAATACTTGCATCTTTGAAAACCTTAAAATCATTAAAATCAAAAAATGAAATAAGTTTTGAATCGGTTAAAATTTTGTTTCTTAATATTGATGCTCCTGCACTTGTTATCCAACTACTTGGAGCAATATAACTATGCAAACCATTTTCTTTAAGTAAATCAATAGCGTGACAGGTGAATAACTGCCAAAAGTCCATTTTACCTTGATAATATTTCTTTAAATCGGTATTCTTCACTGCTTCAAATATCTCTCTATTAACATCTTCCTTTACATAAGGGGGATTACCGATAATAACATCAAAACCTCCTTCTTTTATAATACTGCCAAAGCCATTTTCAGAATCCCAATCAAACGGATTTATCTTTAAGATTTCTTCTTGTGAATTATTTAAAGTCGTCTGCTTAAAGTAAGAAGAATCAACGACAGAATTGCCACACCTTATGTTTTTATCAATATTTGGCAAAGCTCTTTCTTGAAAAAGTTTAAGCTGTTGTTCAACCATTGCTTTTGTTTCATTCTCAAGAACTTTAAGCAATAAACTTAATTTTGTTAATTCTATTGCTTGTGGGTCAATATCAACGCCAAAAATATTATTCAAAAGAATATTTTTTTTAACTTCTGTTGTTAAGAGATATTGATTTTCCCTAAATAGATAAACCTCTTTTTTGTGTTTTTCGGGATTATTTTGCACATAATAATTTAAATGGTAGTCCAATAGAAATTGATAAGCTCTAACTAAAAATGTTCCAGAGCCACAAGCAGGGTCTAAAATTCTTATTTTCTCAATTTGTTTAGGAGTTTTCCCTTCTATCAATTTACCGATTGTGTTTCGAACAATATAATTAACGATATATTCAGGAGTATAATAAACTCCTCCTGCTTTTCTTACTTCTGGCTTTTCTTCTACTTTTGCTTGATGAGAAGAAGTTAAACGAATTGTCTTGCCTAAAAATCTTTCATAAACACTCCCCAAAATTTCAATATTCAATACTGAGAAATCGTAAGGGGAATTAGGATAATATAAATTAATAATAATCTCTTTCAAGATTTTATCATCAATTACTAAAGATTGTGTTATCTTGTCGGTTTTAAAGTCAAAAATTCCGCTATTATATTTATCATCAGCATACTTAAAATAAGGTATTAAATTTTTGTAAATGTCTTGTTTTTCTGCGATTTCTTTTAGCTTCTCATATTTCTCTGTATTTCTATATTCGCAGATAATTAAAAATAAAATTCTATCTATCACTTTTTGGACGGAATAATTAAGTTCTGTTATGGATAATTGTGGATTTCTCGAAGCGATATTTTTGGCAAGGTTATCTCTCCATCCTTCAATTTCTTTTAAGAATTCGTTATCTACTTCAGAAGTTCCTTTTTTGCCTTTGCTTGATTCAACATATCTGTCAAAACTTCCTCTCAAAACTGCTTCTTTTGAGAAAACATCCCAAAGCTTATCAAATTCCTGCAAAAGATTTTCAAAGTTTATGATTAGAATTCTCGCAACGCTTGAGTTATCTTTTGGATTTGGCTTTATTCTGCAATCATAAATAGCAATATCTTCAAAATCTGTTAATATTGAAATTGGTATATTTGAGTTCCAAGCGTAACGTCTTAATTGAAAAGCGGGTTCGGGGTCATCTTTAATTTTAACTGATGGTTTTTTTGCTTCAACAAAAAATATTCTTGTTCCGCCAATCCTAAAAGAATAATCTGGAGCTTTTGTATTCCCACTTATTTTTATTGCATCCTCATTAATAACTTCTTTATATTGCTCTGCTCTTTTATCTTCATTTGAAACATCCCAACCAAATGCACTAAAAAGAGGGTCAATAAATTCTTTTCTTACTTGGGCTTCTTTGTAAGTAGAAAGTTTATACTGCTCAATGTTTTCTTTAAATGCTTGGATTAGTTCTTTTATTTTCTCTTTTGCTTGTTCCTTTGTTAATTGTATAAATGCCATAATAATATCCTTATTAATACTATGATTATAAAGTTTTCTTTTTAAAAAGTCAGTTTTGTTTCGTCGTCTACCCCCCAACTTTTTGTTTTGGAAAAAATTTGAGTGTAACGAAGTGAAACCTTTTATCGTTTGTTAGGCGAAATTTTCTTAAAATTTCGCTGATGTTTTTTGTTGGTTCGATAAGCGAAGTTTTTCTGCGAGGGGGGAATTGAAACTAACGTATGCGGATAAAAAAAGTCGCCAAAGGCGACGATATTCACACAAGGCTAAAAACAAAAATTAATAAAGCGACAGAAATCTATAATATAAAATGGTAAATTATTTCCACTCGGCATTCAAAAATTTAAGAAGACGAGGTATAAGAAGCTGGTTAACTCTTTTAGGAATTTTTATAGGAATTGTCGCAGTTATTTCTTTAATCACTTTAGGCGGGGGATTGAAAGTAGCAATCAATGCTCAATTCGGAATAAGTTCAACACAAATTATTACTGTGCAAGCAGGTGGATTAAATTATGGTCCCCCGGGGTCAACAGTCGTGACACCTTTAACAAAACAAGATGTTGAAGCAATTGAAAAATTAAGCACAGTCGAATTTGCGATTCCCAGAAATATTGAATTTTTAAAAAGAGAATATAATGATAAAATAGAATTTGGGTATGCCGCAAATATTATAGAAGGTCTGGAAAAAGAGGCTTATGAAATTATGGACTTTGAAGTTGAAAAAGGGAGATTATTAAGGTCAGGAGATTTAGGGAAAATTGTCGTCGGAAATAATCTATGGCTTGCAGACAAAAACGGATTTGACAAGGAAATTAGTATCGGAAAAAGTATATTAATTGAAGGAAAAAAATTTGAGGTTGTAGGAGTTTTAAAGAAAAAAGGAAGTTTTATACTAGATAATGTTATTCTAATGTATGAAGACGATCTTAATGATTTAATTGACTATGGCGACGAGGTTGATATAATTGGAGTGAAAGTTAAAGACAAAAGTTTGATGGATAAAACTAAGAAAGATATTGAGAAACTGCTTAGAGATAGAAGAAATGTAAAGGAGGGAGAAGAAGATTTTGAAGTTTCGACGCCAGAAGCCGAATTGGAGCAAGTCAATAGTGTTTTGAATGCTGTTCAGATATTTGTTTTCCTCATCGCTTTTATTTCAATTATTGTCGGTGCAATAGGGATTGTTAACACTATGGCGACATCGGTTGTAGAAAGAAAAAAAGAAATTGGGATTATGAAATCTCTTGGGGCAAGGAACGAACAAATTTTCGGATTGTTTTTCGTCGAGTCTGGATTAATGGGGTTTGTCGGAGGAGTTCTTGGGATTATTGTTGGTTTGACAATAGGATATTTTGGAACTCTGTGGATTAATGATTATGTTGGTGCAACGACGAGCCCAGAAATAAATTTCTATTTAATTTTTTTTACTTTAATTGGAAGTTTCTTAATCGGCTCTATTGCGGGGATTGCCCCGGCAATGCATGCATCAAAACAAAATCCTGTGGAGGCATTAAGAGAATGATCTCCAGACAAACAATAAATTATTCATTGAGAAATTTAAAACAAAAAAGAGTCAGAAGTTTTTTCACAATTCTCTCAATATTTATAGGAATTTCAACAATATTTATTTTTGTTAGTTTTGGACTTGGTCTTTATAGTTATATTGGGGATTTAACCCAAGGTTCTTCAGCAGATAAAATAATTATTCAGCCTAAAGGAGGAAATTTTGCCATGTTCGAAAGTAATGTAAAATTCACCGACGACGATATAAATGCTATTGAAAAAGTTCCAGGAGTGTATAAAGTAACTGGTTCTTATTTTAAAACAGTGGAGATAAAAGTCCAAGATAAAAAATTGTACACTTTATTAATGGGTTATGATCCAAAAAATCCAATTGTCATGGATATTTCTAATCTTAAAATAGAAAAAGGAAGGGAATTAAGTAGAGGAGGCGGAGAAATTTTATTGGGGTATAATTACATGATTGACGAAAAAATTTTTCCGAGAGCTATAGAGTTAAATCAAAATATAGAATTGAATGGTGAGAACATAAAAGTTGTAGGGTTTGTTAGCGAAGTAGGAAACCCTCAGGATGACGCCCAGATTTATATGGCTAATGATTATATGAAGGAATTTTATTCAAGTGAAAATTTAAGTTATATTTGGATAGTTGCTCAAGTTGATATAGATAATATTGAAGACATAACTACAAAAATAGAAAAAGCCTTGAGAAAAGAAAGGGGATTAGACGAAGGGAAGGAAGATTTTTTCGTCCAATCTTTTAATGATATGATTGAAGGTTTTTCAAGTGCCCTTAATATTGTAATAAGTTTTATCATCTTAATCGCGCTAATTTCGGTTTTAGTTTCTGCAGTAAACACAGCAAACACAATGATAACTTCTGTTCTTGAAAGGACCAAAGAAATTGGAATTATAAAAAGTGTTGGAGCAAGAAACTCGTCGGTATTTGGAATATTTTTATTTGAATCTGGATTCTTAGGTTTTGTTGCAGGTGTTGTCGGAGTTTTAGTCGGATGGGGGGCGGCATCTATAGGAGGATTTGCGTTGGATTATTATGGTTACGGATTTTTGCAACCAAGTTTTCCAATTTCATTATTTGTGGCTTGTATAATCTTCGCAACTTTAACCGGAGCAATTTCAGGAGTTTGGCCAGCAATCAATGCTTCTAAGATAAATCCCGTCGATGCTTTACGTTACGAATAATAATTCGCAAGGTTCCTCAATTTTTAAATTTTTATGAATTGGTGTGGGGGGTTCTTTTTTAGGCATCATAATGTTTATAAGTTAATTCTTTATCTTTATTTCATGCCCAGATCGAATAACCTAAAGGTTACGAGAACCTCTAACGAGGTAGTGGTATTGCAGGGCACAATACCAATCACAAGCCCAGATCGCATAGTGGTATTGCAGCGGATTGCTAATCCGCGCCCTTCGGGGTTGGCAGGTTCGATTCCTGCTCTGGGCGTGGTGTCTACATATTAGAAAGATTTATAAAAGATGTAGACGTATATTTCTTATGGTATATACTGAGATTAAAAAGGTAAAAGGAAAAAAGTATTATTATAGGGTTAAATCTGTTAGAAAGGGTAAGAAGATAGAAAAAGAGAGAAAATATTTGGGTGTTGATTTAGTAAAAAAAGAACTTGTTAAAAAGGAAAAAGAAGCTGACAAAGAATTGGTTTTATTTAGTAATCTTTTAACAGAAGATGAATTAAAACAGCTTAATATGATAAAACAAAACTATCTGAAAGAATCTAAAGATAACATTGAAAGTAAGTATGAATCTTTTTGTTCTTTATTTACTTACGATTCTACAGGAATTGAAGGAAATACTTTAACACTTCAGGAAACTGCCCAACTTCTTTTTGAAAACAGAGTGCCTTCTGCAAAATCTTTAAGAGAGATAAATGAAAGCCTTAATCATAAAGAAGCTTTTGATTATATTTTAAATTATAAAGGAGACATCAGTAAATCATTTATATTAAACTTACATAAACTAATTGCAAAAAACACCTTAAAGCAAGAATTACAAAACCAGATAGGAAAATATAGAAAACTGCAAGTTTACATTAGAGGTGTTAACTGGCTTCCTTCAAAACCAGAAGAAGTTCCTAGAGAAATGAAAAATCTCCTTTCTTGGTATTCTAAAAATAAAAATAAAAATAAACTACACCCTTTAATAATTTCTGCTTATTTTCATGCGGGTTTTGAAACAGTTCACCCATTTGTTGATGGAAATGGCAGAGTTGGAAGATTACTAATGAATTTTATACTTCATAAAAATAAATTACCTATGATAAATATTCCCAACTCAAAAAAACATATATATTATAATACTCTGGAAAAGGCACAGGTAGAAGGAGATTTAAGACAATTAATTATATTCTTATTAGATTTATTAAATGAAGAGAAGATAAAATTTTAAAAATGGAGAATCCAGATAAAAAGCGAACTGAAAGTTTTATCCTGCTCTGGGCGTTGTAACTTTGTGTCCCATTTAGGAAAGGTTTAAAATAATTGAAAGTTTGAAAAATATATGGAGATAATTTTTATTAGACATGCTGAAAAAGAAGAAATCGGAGAAGACCCTTATTTAACAAAAAGAGGAATTAAACAAGCAAAATATCTTGCTAATAGGTTGCAAAAAGAAAAGTTCAATGAATTTTATTGCAGTGATATGAATAGAACAAAACAGACGTCTGAAATTGTTTCTAAGAAAATTAAGATGAAGCCAAAAATAGTGGAGTCACTTAATGAATTTAAATCAGAGGTATTAAAAAAAGATAAGAGTAAATGGAATAGAGAAGAGAAAAAGCATTATAACGAGTTAATATCTTTTCTTAAAAGAATATCAAAAAAAGGAAATGATAAAAAATCTATTTTAATAATTGCTCACGGAATAACTAATAGAGTAATTTTATCTTATTTTCTCGGTTTAAGTTTAAAGGAGATCGTGACGTTTAGGCAGTCCGAGGCAGGGGTTAACACTATATATTGGATTGAAAAATTCAAAAATTGGAGATTAAATCTTTGGAATGATAATCATCATGTGCCTTCTAATTTAAGGCATGATTAATTAACTAATTTAAAAATAATAGCAGGGGTGGGATTTGAACCACACGATCTCCGGGTTTCCTATGCAATCGCGTAGGAGAATAAAAACCTACGGTTTTAATTATGGGCCCGACGAGGACTCCAGACTCCTCTACCCTGCTATATCAAGGGATAAGTGTTCCGACTTTTAAAGGTTTCTACATTCATCTCAATTAACTTTAAAAACCATCGTGATTTTTTCAGTGTATGCCAAAATTAATTTTAGGGTGTGATGATGCTGGGCGTGGTCCGGTTGTTGGTCCAATGGTTCTTGCAGGTTGTTTAATTGACCTTGAAACAGAAAAAGAATTTAAAAAAATCGGTGTGAAAGATAGTAAACAATTAACTCAGAAACGACGCGAATTTTTGGAAAAAATAATTAAGGAAAAAGCTAAAGCATTCGAAGTAGTAATAATAAATCCTTCGGAAATAGACGGGGAAAATGGGAAAAGAATAAAACTCAATGAATTAGAAGCAATCAAATTTGCCGAAGCTATTAATAAAATAAATGATGGAAAAGAAAAAATAAAAGTTGTTGTTGATTGCCCTTCCACAACAATCTCGAAGTGGACAGATTTCTTAAAAACCAAAATAGATAATTTATCCAATTTAAAAATTTCTTGCGAACATAAAGCAGACCAAAATCACGTCGCTGTTTCAGCTGCGTCAATCCTCGCAAAATCTGTGCGCGAACGAGAAATGGACAAAATAAGAGAAAAATATCCAGATATTGGTTCTGGCTATTGTTCAGATTCTCTTACATGCAAATTTTTGGAAAAGCACGCCGTCAAACATAAAGATGCTGGAATTTTCAGGCAAACTTGGAGTACTTGGAAAAATGCGTGTGCGCTAAGAGAGCAGAAAACATTGGTTGTTTGAACTTAAAACCGCCATATTAAACTTTAAAAACATCCTCTTCTTTTTCTTATTATGGTTTATATAAAAAAATTGGTGATGCAGGGATTTAAAAGTTTTGTCAGAAAAACAGAAATTCCTTTCACCCCCGGAATAAATGTTATTCTTGGTCCAAATGGTTCTGGAAAATCAAATGTTTCCGACGCATTATGTTTTGTCTTAGGAAGATTAAGTGCGAAGTCAATGCGAGCCGCAAGAGCCAAAAATTTGATTTTTTCAGGAACAAAAGTTTTGGGCCCAGCAAAAGAAGCAATAGTTGAAGTTGTGTTTGACAATTCAGACAAACTTTTTTCAATAGACCAACCGGAAATTTCAATAAAAAGAATTTTGAGAAAAAATGGATTGAGCATTTACAAAATAAATAACGAGACAAAAACACGGCAAGACGTCCTTCAACTTTTGGCGCAAGCAGGAATAGACCCAAACGGGTTTAACATAATCCTTCAGGGAGAAATTCAAAATCTTGTAAGAATGAGAACCGAGGACAGAAGAAAAATAATCGAGGAGGTTTCAGGGATTTCAATTTATGAATCACGAAAAGAAAAATCCTTGAGAGAACTTGAAAAAACAGAATCAAGATTGACCGAAGTTGTTTCAATTCTGAGAGAAAGAACATCTTATCTAAATAATCTTGAGAAAGAAAGGCAACAAGCTCTTAAATTTAAGCAATTAGAAAAGGATATCCAAAAATACAAAGCAAGTATACTCTACCATGATTTGTCGAGAAAGAAAAAAGAAATAGAAAGAGTCAATTCTGAAATTTCCCAAAGAGATAAGGAAATCGAAAAAAATAGAAATGTCGTCACAAATATTAGAACTTCTATAGAAAATTTCGAATCCAAAATAAAATCCTTGAATTCAACTATGCAAAAATCAACTGGACTTGAGCAGGAAAAACTTAATCACGAAATAGCAAATATCCGTGCAGAGCTTATGGGCTTGAATGTTAATCTTGAACACGCCGAGAAAAAAATTTCTGAAATACAAAAACAAAAACAGGAACTTAAAGAACTAATAAACAATAATGAATTATCTGTGAATGATTTGAAAAAAGAATCGTCGAAATCTTTGACAGAAACTAAAAAACAAAAAGAAATAGAAGAAAAGAAAAAGGAATTGGAAGAGTTAGAAGAACAAAGAAAAAAATTCTATACAGTGAAGTCAGAACTAAAATCTATCAAGGAAAGAATTCAGGACAAAAAAAATCTTCTGCAAATTTATTCTAATGAATCCACTTTTTTAATAAAACAGATAGAGGCTCTTTCTACAGAATTATTCGACAATAAAACCGATTCAGACAAATTGGACTCATTAAAAGTTGCATTAGCTCAGAAAAAGGATTTTTTGAATGACTTAAATCAAAAAGAAATAGATTTGGATAAAGTTTCCAACATAAATGAATATGAAATTGATAAGTTGAATAAGTTGATGGAGAAAATTTCTCGGTTGGATATTTGTCCGTTGTGCAAGAGCAAAATTACCGAGGAGCATATGAAATCAATTGGAAGTGAAACCTCTCCAAAAATTAAGGAATTGCAAAAAGAAATCGATGAGTCAGATAAGCAACTTAATGATATTTATAATAAAAAAGAATTATTAAGAAAAGATATAGAACAAATAACTTCTGAAATTTCTAAAAGAGAATATGACTTGATAAAACTTTCCGGGATAAATGAAAAGACCTCTCAAGTCAAAGTCCTCAAGGAAAAAATTGACAGAGTTAAGCAAGAAATTTCTGGGCTGGAGGATTCAAGAAAAAGATTAGAGAAAAACTTCGACGAGAATTCAACTATTGAACAAAAATACGAGACAGTTAGAATTGAGGTTCAAGAGATTTCAATGAGAAGCAAGGAAAATGTGGATTCTGAAATTTCATTTAAGCAAAGAGAATTGGAACGCGCTAAAGTTTCATTAAAACAACTTTCAAGAGAAGACGAAGATTTGAGCGAGGAAATTTTGGAGATTAAAAAAGATATCAAAGAAAAAGAAGAATCACTTGAAAGAAAAAAAGAACAAGAAGAACAACTTACAAAGAAATTTAAGCAATTAATTTCAGAGCGAGATGGTTTGCAGACTAAAATTAGAGAAGTAGAATATGAATTGTCTAACAAGCAAAATAACATTCGTAATTTTGAACAGCAAATCAATGAATTGAAAATTGAAAAAGCAAAAGTTAGTGCAGAAGCCGAGAATTTGGAAACAGAAATGTTGGCATTCCCAAATATTGAAGTAATAAAAACAAACAGGGATGTGCTAACGCAAAAACTTAGTAAGGCTCAAGAATTTATGTCAGGGATTGGTTCTGTGAATTTGAGATCTTTGGAAGTTTACGACGAGATTAAGAAAGAATACGATTTAGTAAAAGAGAAAACAGAAACTATTTCCAAGGAAAAAGAAGGTATTCTAAAAATAATTCATGAAATAGACATCAAAAAGAAAAAAGCTTTCTTGCAAACCCTCGGGGCCCTGAACGAAATCTTCTCAAAAAACTTTTCACAATTAAGTACAAAAGGACAAGTTTCACTTGAACTAGAAAATAAAAAAGACCCTTTTATCGAGGGAGTTGGAATTTTGGTAAAAACAGGACATGGAAAATATTTTGACGTAACATCTCTTTCAGGAGGAGAGCAAGCTCTTGTCGCACTATCATTAATTTTCGCAATTCAAGAACTAAACCCTTATTGCTTCTATGTTCTCGACGAAATCGATGCCGCGCTTGACAAAAGAAATTCTGAACGCCTGGCAGGACTGCTTAGAAAATACATGCAGAAAGGGCAGTATGTCGTTATAACTCACAACGACGAAGTAATCACCAATGCAACAAATCTTTACGGAATTAGCATGCACGACGGAATTAGTAAAATAATTAGTTTGAAGGTTTGAAATTGATTACAATAATCCTTAAATAATTGGGTTTCATTCTTTTTTTATGAAAAGGACAAAAACTATGGGTTTTAAATTATATCATTTTGATTCATATAAGGATTATCAAGAGAATTATGATAGTGCAAGAAAGATAGTTTTCAGACAAAGAAATCATTTTTATATGTTAGAAGGAATTGAAGTAATTAATCTGATAAATGAAAAATCTGAACAATATAATAATTATTATTTAGAATTAAAAACTAATGATGGTAAGGAATTTAAAGCTAAAGCAAGGATAGTGAAGAATGCGGAAAAAGTTCCTTTTCCCCCGTGGGATACAGGACCATCATGGGAACTTTTGAGTATTAAGAAAGGGGATAAAGTGAAAATTGGGGGATATTTTTTCCAACTTAAACCAGCATTTGAGAAGAATGAAGAACTTTAGATAAAATATTTGTGGATAACGCGGGACATTTGGTAATAATTAGTTTGAAGGTTTGATGTTATAATGTAACATAACTTTAGAAATCCTTAAATAAAAAGAGGCAAGTGGCCATTTGATAATAATTTCAATTCATAGAAAATTATTTAAACAAGCAAGAATTAAGGACATTATGGAAAATAAAATAGTGATAAATCAAAGTGCAATAGCAGATTTGGCTAGATTAACTAATGAGATAAATGATAGAGTAGAATCTCTGGAATTGATGAGTGATGAAAAATTTATGTCCTCTCTAAAAAAGTCAAAAGAACAAATAAAAAAAAGAGAATTTGCAGATTGGAATGCTTTTTAAGATTTTTCCAACAAGAGAGTTTGAAAAAGATTTTAGGAAATTAGATTCTTTTATGCAAAATAGAATTAAGAAAAAATTTCAAGAAGTATCAGAAGATCCGACAAGATGCAAACATCTTCATTATGATTTGGCTGGAAGTTGCAGGCTGTGGATTGGTAAATTAAGGATTATTTTTTCATATAATGCTCAAAAACAAGAGATTTATCTCGAAAAAATAGTTTTTGGACATAAATATAGAGAATAGTCTTTATTCAGAATTGAATCATTCTTCCAGAAGCAATTATTTTTGGGTTTATCATTCCTTGTTCTCACAATGATTACAATATCCTTTCTTTTTCTTAGAAGGTTTTAGATATAATATTTTACTAATAACGTACTTATAAAAAAATCCTCCTTCTAATGGAACATTGCATTTTTTGCATCTTTTCATAAACTTCTATGATTTAAATCTTAATAAACATTTGTAATTCCCAAGAGCTACCGCTAACATATAAAAAATAAAAGATAAATAAAAAAATAAAAAAGAAAAAATTAATTAATAATAACTTTCTCCGAATTCTTCTGACTTGTTAGGTTTCTTTCCAATTAATACAATCAAGACAACAAGCAATACTAAAAATACTATTGCCAAAATAATTGTCAAAACTGTAATTGGGCTTGACGAATCTGCTGAAGTTTGACCTTCAACTTTTGCGTTAAGTGAAACTTTTTCCACATCGCTTCCAGAGATTACGTTTACAATAAACGCATAATCTCCTTCTGTATCTGAACTAGCACTAACTGTTACTTTCTCGCTTGAACCAGCTGCCAATACAACAACTGAGTTGTCCGCGCTCACAGTAAGGTCACTAGAGTCAGCGACGATTGTGTAAACTTTCAAGCTGTCAGTTGGATTAACTATTACTAATTCGTAATTAGCTTTTTCACCAGCTGCAACTGTTTTACTTGGACTAACCGCAATAACATTGTTTTCAAAATCGTTTCCGATTTCAATTTGCTTAACTACGCTGTTTGTAGTGTCGTCATTTGCGACTTCTACTTCAACAGAATAAGTTCCAGCAACAACGTCATAAGGTACAGTTAAGTAAATTCTTCCGCTTACGCTGTCTTCGTCATCTTCGTCACAAGTGCTTGAACTAGTAGAACATTCTAAAGAAACAAGGTCACCGAAGTAAGCTGTCTCTTCAAGTCCTAATGTAGGTATACTTGCTGTTACATACAAATCATCTAAGTCATTGTATCCTCTGTTCTTTAAAACAACGTCCACTGCGATTTTGTCGCCAGCATTTGCCGAATTAGTTACAGAAATCGACTTGATATCTGCATTGTAAGAAGGTCTTTGAACTGGTAGAGTGATTGTTGGAGTCAATTTTGTTTCGTACTCTTTACCATCTATTTCAATGTTAAGAGTTAATTCATCATTAGCTTCATCATCAAGTTCGTATGGAACTTTAATGTTTAACACTTTTCTATAAGTGCTTCCATTAACTACATCAAAAGGTTTTGTCGATGCTTCAACATCAACTTTGTCCCCTTCAAGTTCAGCTTTTACAGTAACATCAGTGTCGCTTTGAACAGCATCGAAATAAACTTCTAGAGTTATAGTTTCGCCTGCAACAACACTAACATCTTTAGCAGAAGTACCTGTTACAACACTTCCTTCAACTTCTACACGAGCATTGTTTGCTATGTCGATTGCAGCACTTATGCTTACAGCTAATAACAATACACTTGCGATTGCGAATAAGGAAACCAAAAGGTTTTTTGTTCTCATTCTTAATGTTTTTATAAAATTTAATTACGCAGAATCTTCGATTCTGTTATTTTTACGACTTAAAATTCGTTTATAAACTTTATGGTGGTGACACAAATTCTTAATTTTCAAGTACTTAAATTTTTCACTGAATGTCAAAACAAGCGGTTAAATATTCTGTTATTTATAAGTTCGCTGACCGTGGGGAGTTTTCTTGCAACAGGCGAACTTATAAATTCTTAACCCCAAAACAGAATCTTCCACTGGCGAGGGGCTTTCGCTGATGATTGTAATATGTTTTGTCGACGGCAAATTCGACAAAAGTTTTTTCAGCTCTTTTTCAGGAGTTCTTTTGTGATGTTTCTCTCCTTTTTCTCCATACTCTATTCCAGAAAAATGAATATGCAAATTTTCGTGTTTTTCAAACATTTTTAGAATTTCTTTAAATTTGTAATCCTTATATCTTGCAAGAATATGTGAAAAATCAATGCAGAAACTACACCCAGTATCTCTTACAAGTTTTTGAATATCATCAGGGCTTCCAAAAACATTTACTTTTCCAGTTGTCTCTGGTGCAAGCTTAGGAGTATACTTTTTTTCTTTTCTTATTTTTTGAATTTCCAAAATTTCATTTTTAATATTTTCATAAGCCATTTCTTTTGCATCAGGCATGACTCCTAATTTAAAGGAGGGGTTGATAAGGGGAACCTTGGTTCCCTTTATTTTACCATAATATCCTGGATGAAAAACAATTCTACTCGCACCAAGATAGGTTCCAACTTCAAGACATTTTAAAATTCTTTGTTTGCTTTTTTCAACTTTTTCTTTTTCTGCAGAATTAAGATTAATCCAATAAGGGGCGTGAATTGATAAACTGATTCCAAGTTTTTTTGCAACATTTCCAATCTTGATTGCGTCTTCTTTGTTCTTAATATAAACTCCGTAAGTGAATGCAATCTCACAAGCTCGCAATCCCAATGTGTGATATTTTTCAAGATTAGGGATTGCTTCTTTTACCCCGCCAAGCCCAGCTGGTCCAAATTTGATAACCATAATTAACTCAGTTTAAAGAAGTTTATAATCCTATTTCTTCCAGTAAGAAGAGGTTTTGAATTTATCCAAATAAGTCTTAAGATTTCCCAATTCTTCTTTTTGAATAGGATTTAATTTTTTTTATTCAAAATATAATCAAGTTCTTCTTTCCTGAATATTTTATGACAAAGGTCTATTTCTTGTTCAATTTCTTCTTTAGTTTGTTCCATCGCTTCACAGAAACAATTCGGTTTATAACATTCCCCTCACAAACATTTTTATAGAAGAGAGTATTTTAAAATCAATGAACAATTATAAAAGAGGAAACGCAAGTTCAAAACCAATTTATGAAATAGACCCAGAAACAGGAAAAATAACTTATTACAATCTTCCGGCTGATGCTGTTATGCCAGAGGCAAAACCCGGTTCTAAATTAGGAATACCTTTTCTCGACGATGTGAATGAAGAATTAGCAAAAAATGATTTGATTAAAAAATTAAAAATGTGCGAGAAGATTGCTAAATAATGCTGTCAAATATTCATGCTACATAAAACTCCAATTTAAATCCCTATTTACTGCTCACATCCGTTCGCATAATTCACGACGAGCGAATGTGAGGAGTTTAAATTTAGCTTAAAAAATATTTCTTTCAGTTAGCAATATTTCTGATAAAATAAGCTCATAAGATTTTTATTCTAAGAAACAATCCCATGTTTAATTCTTCCAAGTTCAGATTCAACATATTCGTGTTTTCCTTCAAGGCAATAATCATAAGGTCTTTTGTCGTCTAATGATTTTATATTAGAATAAAACCAACCTCGTGCATCCCTTTCATTCTCAAAAACCTCGAGCATTTTCCCAAATAATTCTCTCCCAGCTTTTTTATACATTTCACTAGTCAAAAATTTATCAAATTCCTTAAATTCTGGCTTTTCCAAAAAATCATCGATATTCATAAAACAAAATGTTTTAGAAGTTTATAAAAATTTATATTTTATTTGAATTTAATCATTCAAACAAATCTGTTTCATGTGTTTCAAAAATCCATCTATCGCAGTTATAATTGGCTTCATACACTTTGTTTAAATTTTCTTTAACAAAACTATTGTTCTTTCCAAAATTTAAATTTCTCCAATTCCATATTGTTAAATTTCTTCTAAATTGATATTTTAAATCTTCTTTTAATCCCATGTGCGCTGCTCCGAACACTAAACCTAATTTTGGACGTTGTTTCCCAAAACCACTTATAATTTTTGGAACAATATATTCTTCTATTTTTCTGGCATTTATTGCATCTCTTCTAGTAGTTATTGGACTTTGCGTGAAAAATTCAATTGTAGAAGCCACTCCCCCAAGGAATTTATTAACCCTTTTTTTAGAATAACCATAATATAATGCAATTGGAAGAGATAAAATTAGTAGGGGGTCGAGAGGCAAATCGCGGATTATTGAAAAAAAGCTTGAATAAATATCTGTTCCGAAAATAGGAATTTTATTTTCTTTACATAATTGAATTGGCATGTCCATTTGAGGGTGACCTTTTTTTATAAATTCTTTAAAATCACAATTACCAATTTCTACAACTAAACCATCAATCCCCCCAAATACATTATGGTCATTCTTTTTTATGTGATTTCCTAATTGTAAAACATAGTCTGCATTTTCTGTTGAAAATTCTGTATATGACATATTTTAGTTAAGATTCTCTTACATACTTCGTATTTTAGTTTCCAAGTCTAATAATGGAGACAATTCGGTCATCCAGATTAATTTTTTTTGGTAATGACTTGCTGAAGAATATCTTTCGTTTACCTTGTTTATGGTTTTTGATATCTCAACTTTCGCATGGAGGAGACAATATTCTTCTACGCCTTTTGGTCCTTCCCATCCCACATGTTTAGCGGACGTGCAATTAGCATACATACATTGCTTGCTTTTTTTTTCTGAGTCATAAGGTATTTCTGCCATTTTAATTAGTATTTTTAAAATCTTGTTTTGGGAATAAAACAATGTATGCTCCAAGATTATTATGTTTCCATAATGTTACTTGATCAGCCGAGAATCCATCTGGGAAATCTTCTTTTAATTTATCTTCTAAAAGACTTTTTCCTTTATCATATAATTTTGTTACATCTTCAAAAGAAGTTACTGGTTGACTTTCAAATTCTAATTGATAAGGGAATAAATCCATTGGTTTTAGGTTTGAAGCACCATGTTTCCATGCCGTAATTTTATAAGTTGATCTTTTTTCCATTTTATGTATATCTTTTTTATAAAAATGTGGTTTATAAATCTTCCTATTTTGTTACTACTGTGTAGCCACATGACATATGTCATGGGGTAACCGAAAATTAGTTCTGTTCTA
>CAYHMF010000008.1:0-8511 GCA_964357655.1 Candidatus Woesearchaeota archaeon
TTTTACTAGAAATTGTATAAATTAAATTGAGGAATATGCTCCCGGATTTAAAAATTCTATTTTGCATTCACAATTCCTGAGCCCATGGGATTTGGAGAGAACTTATGGAATAACTGGAGGGAATATTTTTCATGGTTCTATGATTTTGTCGCAGATGGGAGTGTTTAGGCCTGTTGCTGGTTGGTCTGATTATCGAACTCCTATTAAAGGATTATATATTTGCGGTTCTGCATCGCACCCCGGCGGGGGAGTTACTGGAATTCCAGGAAGAAATGCGGCTCAAGAAATTTTGAAAGATATTTGATTACTTGGAAATTAAATCTTTTTCAGTATTTTATCTGTAATAAAAATCATTCCGAAAACCACTATGAACCAAACGACAGAATAAAATGGAAGATTTAGATTTAAGGGTGTGTGGTATACCCAGTTTATATTTTTCTCTGGATTTGAAAATATTATCGAGAGAATAAAAAGAATAGATACTTGAGTTATACTAAATAATTTTGCATTTTCTGTTTTAGATTTTATAAATCGCAGAGAATAAACTGCAAGAGGAATTGTGAATAGATGTTGGGTTGTAATTATCTTTGAAAGGATTGGACCAGGAAGGAAAAAATAATCCACGATATTTAATAGGGATACTTCAAATATTAGATAATACAAAAAATCAAAACCCCAGATAATTAAAGGAATTAAAAGGATGTTTAATTGACTTTTTATAAGAAATTTATTTTTTTTGAGAAAACCAACTCCTATTATTATTAATCCAACATAACAGAACCAAAGAATTGCTACAAAGTCTTTTAACAGAATTTGATTAATGATTGCAATAATTCCGAAAGCCAAAAATATTGCCCCCACGATATTAGGAATTAGTTCATTTTTTTTCATTATTAATTTATTGATTTTTAGAAATAATTTCTCGATAAGAATTAATTTCTGTTTCAGTTAATTTAGAAATCAACTCATCAAAATTAGAAACAAAAATTTTAGCTTCCTGCAACATCAATCTTATCTTGATTTCTTGATCGACTTTCATGTAGTATTGAGCGTCAATTCTTTTGTCTTTATGCTGGTTTATTGTTTTCGTTTTATCTTCTCCTAATAGAGATGTAACTGCTAGAATAGAGCAAGTATGATTTTCGCATTTTACACCTATTCTCTGAAGGAAGGAATAAAGAGCATAATATTCAGCATAATAAATAGTAACGGTTGCCCATAGAAAATCTTTATCATCTAAATCTTTTTCTGCTTTCAATAAAGAGGATTTAGCTTGTTCAAAATAAGATTTCGAAAGTCTTTTGTTTGGTTCCGCTATTTTTAATCCATCTTTTAGTTTGAAGCACCAAGTTAGTTTTTTAGTTTCCATAATATCCCCATATCATATTTACATAAGAAGAATGATTATTTAAAATTATATGATTTTCCATTATTTCTTGAATAAGTGTTTCTTTTTTGGATATTGCTTTTTTAAAAGATTCTTCTGATAAATTAATTTGATGAACCTTATGGGGCAAAAGATGAACGGGCAGTTTTTGTTCTTTTTCCGAAACAACAAATAAATCTAAATCAGAATCTTTGTCCGCTTTAAACTTGGCAAAACTCCCAAAAATAACTATAAGAATATTTGTATTGAAAGATTTTAAGAAAGTTTTAAATTCAGAATATTTCTCTAAAAAATTATCTGTTTTATTAATTTCAGATTTAAGAAGAGAAGACTTTGTTTGTATGTTTTCTAAGTTTAAACTAAAATATTTATTCTTCCCTTCTAACTTACTTTTTAGTATTCTTTCTTTTTCAAGATTAGCAAGTATATTTTGGCAAGTTTTAAGGGGAATTTTGGCAAGTTTGCTTATCTGCCTTAAATAAAATCTTGCCTCATAGTCTCCACTATAAAGAGCAATTATAGCAAGTTCTTTGTTTCTCTTTTGATACATATGTATATATTATGATACATCTTATTTAAACTTTTTGGTTGCATTTCTAAAGTTTGTAAAAGAGAATTTTGCAAAATTCAAAAAATAGCAAAATTCTCATGCAGATCACTTTGAAAATTCCTTCAAAAAAGCAAGGAATAGGAATTATTCAAACTTATCTAAAGAAGATTTTTTATCTAAATAATTTCTACCTTGTGAAACAAGGGTGCGAGGATTTGGGATAGCGACGATCAATTAATTAAAGAGATTGCCCGCCCACTTTTTATGGTTATTAATTTCCTAGTAGTTACAAGAGGAAGATTTTTTTGACATGAGATATACAGCATAAATCATAATTATTCCTGCAAATAATTGAAATATAGAAATGTGTTCTTTTAAAATTATAAATGCAGATATTAATCCAAATAAGGATGATGTGGAAAAAATTACAACTGTTTTCATTGAACCAATCATTCTTAAAGAGGATAAGAATAAGACTAAAGATAATCCAATACTAAAGAATCCAACAAATAAAAGATAGGGTATTTGTGCTAATGTAATGTTGAAAGGAATTTGCAAAAACATTCCCACCAATAGGACTGTCGCTCCCCCAATTAATGATTTTAAAGAAGCCACTTTTATTGTGTCATTTTCTATACTAAGTTTTTTACTTAATGAATTATCCAATGCCCAAAAAAATGTCCCGCCAATGATAGATAGATTGCCGATAATTTTTCCAGTAAGGTTGAGTCTTGTAAAATTAAGATTTGGTGTAATTATTATGGCTGCCAAAAATAAAAGCGACATGGCGAAATAATCTTTTTTACTTACTCTTTCTTTAAGAAATAAGAAGGCTATTAAAACTGTAAATAAAATTTCAGTATTAAGCAATAATGATGCATTCACAGCAGTTGAAATATTTAATCCATATAAAAAAAGAAAAGGAGCTATGATTGCACCGCACAAAGCTACAGCGATTAAATAAAACCAGTCTGTTTTATGTAGCTTTTTATTTTCAACATTTATCCCGAATTTTTTTGATATTTTTTTGAAAATAGGTAGAAAACGGATTAAAGCGAATAAAATACCTGCACTAAAATATATTAAGCCAGCAACTACCAGTGGGTGCATATCTTTTAGAACAATTTTATTTAAAGTTGCACTTACTCCAAAAAGTGCTGCCGCAATCAGTGCATTTACATACCCCCAATGATGTGACATTTTAATATTTTTCTTGCAGTGGAAGTATATATAATTATTGGAAAATCTTGAATCTTGTTGTTTAGTTTAAAATTGTTCCTTTTCTTGTTCGCGATTCCTGGAATTATTGAGCATAACATCGCGATTATCATAAGTTTTATACTTCATGTTAAATAAAGATACTTTTTGAATTGGCAAACTTTCAAGAAGTAAGGTTTAAAACATCTTACTATTTATTTATTGTATGGATATAAGCAGTAAAACATTTGAGGAGATAGATGAGGCGAAGGAAAAAGAGAATTTGAGAATTTTGGAAGCGGTTTTTTTTGTTTCTGGAAGATTCTTGAACATGCAGGATTTGATTTCTTTTACAGATTTAAACCCGATTATTATTCGTGAATTGATCGGAAAACTTCAGGAAAAATATTCAGAGCAAAATTCAGCGATTGAAATCGTCGAGAAAAACGAAATGTGGAAAATGGATGTTTGCCCAGAGTTTTCCAAAATCGTGAACAAACTTGCGACTGGAACTTCAGAGTTTTCAAAAGCCGAGCAAGAAACTTTGGCAATCATTGCATACAAGCATCCAATCAAACAATCAGTGATAATTAAAATTCGCGGGAACAAAGCGTATGACCACATAAAAAATTTTGTCGGATTGGGGCTGATAAAAAAGAAAAAAGTGGGGCACACGCACGAGTTAAGCCTGTGCGACGATTTTTATGACTATTTCAATGTCGACTATTCTAACAAAGATAACTTATTAAAAGCGTCTGAAGAGTAATACTTGAAGTAAGATGGTAGAAGTTTTGACAATTATATATTTGACTTATTCGTTTGTAGCTATGTATTTCTTATTTCTTTTTTTGCTAATTTACATCCCCCACAGGAAAAAAATATTTCTTTATCCAGAAACAGAAAAAAATTATTCTTTGAGTATAGTGGTTCCGTGTTACAATGAGGCAGAGAGTATTGGCGAGACAATTCAGAGGTTGCTCGATTCGAATTATAAAGGGCTCAAGAAAATAATTGTTGTGGATGATTGCAGCACTGATAATTCTTATGAGGTTATAAAAAAATACGCGAAAAAATATTCAAGAGTTTTGGCGGTTCAGACCCCGAAGAATACTGGAAGAGCGAGTGGAGCAAAGAATTATGGAGTTAAATTTGTGAAAACTAATTTGATTGGTTTTGTCGACGCTGATTCTTATCCAGATGTGAATGCTATCGGAAGAATGATTGGTTTTTTTGATGATGAAAAAGTTGGAGCTGTCACTTCCCAAGTGCTTGTTAAAAACAGAAATAATCTAATTGAAAAAATGCAAGCAATTGAATACAAAATTATTGTCTTTACTCGGAAACTTCTTGGATTTATTGATGCGATTTATGTCACTCCTGGGCCTTTGGCGATTTACAGAAAAACTGCGTTCGATAAGGTTAAAGGTTTTGACGAGAGTAATTTGACAGAAGATATTGAGATAACTTGGCATCTTGTTTATGCTGGTTACACTGTTCGAATGTGTGTTCCAGCGTTGGTTTATACTATTGCACCCAGCAAATTTAAGGATTGGTTTAAACAAAGAATCAGGTGGAATGTTGGAGGATTGCAAACTATTAAAAAATACAACAGAACTTTTTTGAAAAAAGGGATGCTTGGAAATTTTATTTTGCCATTTTTTGTTTTTTCTTGGGGGCTTGGAATTTTTGGGTTGTTCGTTTTAAGTTACAGAATTGCAAGAAAATTTATTGTCCAATATTTATCAACCAAATATGCAATTGGGGCTCAGACAGCTATTCTGACTCTGAGAGATTTGAATCTCACTCCGAATGTTCTTGTTTTTTTCGGATTAATGATTTTGATTTTCAGTATTTGGTTTACTCTTTTGGTGCTTTTTCGTTTGAAAGAAAAAGAATTCAAACAACATAGTTTGTGGGACATGTTTTCTTACATGTTTATTTATCTTGTCGCATATCCTTTTTTATTAGTTATTTCAATATATAAATTTTTAAGAAGAAAGCAGACATGGTAAGAAAATGTTAAGTAATCCGAAGAACGCGATTTGGGAGGCATTTTTGTTAACTGGGGTTGTATTTGTTATTGGGTTGCTATTGGGGATTTCTTATGAAAATGGAAAAATTGATCAGATAAATGAGTATTACGCGGATTCGGAAATTTCTTTAACAGATATTATGGCAATGAATAAAATTATTGACACTAAGAATTTGAGTTGCGAAGTATTGATTGATTCTAATTTGGGGTTTGCAGACAAGATTTACGAGGAGGTGAGATTATTGGAGAAATACGAGGATTCTGGAAAGATTAGTGATGGAATGAAGTTGGCGCATAAGAAATATGATTTGTTGAGAACTTTTCTTTGGGTTAATAGTGGAGAGACTTTGAAGAGATGCAGGAATTTTTCAGTGGTGGTTTATCTTTATGAATATGAGTCAGACGATTTGATTCAGAAAGCTAATCAGAATGTTTGGTCAAAAGTTTTATATGATTTAAAACAGGATGTTGGGAGGGATATTATTTTAATACCGATTGCAGTTGATAGTAATTTGACTTCATTAAATTCTCTTGTAGGAAGATTTGATATTGAAAGTTTTCCTGCTGTGATAATTAATGATAAAAATGTTTTAACAAAACTTTCTTCTGTCGAGGAAATTAAGAAGTATTTGTAGAGAATCAATCATGCTCAAGGCTCAAAAAATCAACAAGTCCTCTAAAATATGTTCTAACATAACTTGTCAGATAAGGTTCTTCCAACCCACATTTTTCAAAATATGAATTTGCTTTTTCAATATAATCTTGATAATCTTTGATAATTCTATCGCTATCTTTTTCGGTCATAGGGAGATCAGATTTATTCGATTTTGCTAAGGCATTAATAAATTCTGTTTCAAGGAGTTTTTTTAAATCAGTCATTCTTTTTCTTTTGTTCGTTAGTTTTTAAGAATTATTGCAGTTGATTTTTAATGTAATTTCACTATACAAATATTAAAAAACTAATTTTAATGATATGTTTTATGGAATGTTTTAAATGTGGGGTATCGAGTGAAAAAACGCAATTGAGAGATGTGATCTCTAATGAAGGAATTGTAAAAATTTGCAGAATGTGTTCTATTGAAGAGAGTTTGCCGTTTGTTCGCGACCAGGCCGAAAATAATGAGAAAGAATTTGGAACAAGAAAAACAGTTCAGGATAGACTTGAAAGTATTTCTGGTGTTAAGTTAAAAAAAATTGTTCCTAGAAATATAGTATTAGATAATCAGGAATTTGGTTTAAGGAAAATTGTTGATAGGAATTTTGCAGAGCGAGTTCCAAAAACGCGAGGGAATAGAGACGATATGGTAAGGAATTTTCATTGGGTTATCATGCGGGCAAGGCGTTCGAAAAAATTGTCGCAGAAGCAATTGGCAGACGCGATTGTTGAACCAGAAAAAGTCGTGAGGTCGGCAGAATTGGGAATTCTTCATGAAACAGATTACACTCTTGTGAAAAAACTTGAAGGTTATTTAGGGATTAAAATTCTTACTAAAGAAGTTGACGAAAAAAAAAGCGTGATTTCTGTGAATAAACTTGAGCTCACAAAAAACTCATCCAAAGTGCTGACAATTGCCGACTTGAATGAAATTAAGAGAAGAGAAATTAAGGAAAAGTTAGAACAAAAGCACAAATTAGAGGATGAAGATGGAATAGATATTCATGAAGAATACGTCGAGGAAATAGACGACGACATTGATTTTGAAGAAAAAGATTAAGATGAAATAAAGGAATTGGTTTTGGGAGGAAATGATAAATTGATATATTTTGCTTTTCTTGCGTTTCTATGAAAATTTTAGAAAAATTAAAGGCTTTTGCAAAAAATGTTAAAACAGAAATTAAAATATATGAAATAATTTTGAAAGATAAAAAAACTCCCAGATTGGGAAAATTCTTTTTAGGGGCAGGAATTGCATATACCTTAAATCCAATAGATATTATTCCAGATTTTATTCCTATTTTAGGTTATGTCGACGATATAATAATTGTTCCTTTGTTGATATTTATAGGATTAAAATTCATCCCCAAAAAAATTGTTGAGAAACATAGAAAAATCCTTAGAAAATCAAAACTGCCCAGTTTCAATAAAGCGTTTCATTAATTTTTCTACGATAACTTGCTGGGCAAATCCTTTTTTGCTACATAACTTAGCAAATTCGTCGTAGGTCTTTTTATCAAAATTATAGTCGACTCTTGTTTTTTGAGGTCCTGGTGGTGTTGCTGCCATAGACAAAAGAAATAATATAGGTTTATAAATTTATTTGAAATGGGAAATTGTAACCTTAAATATATTCTTTACCCAATTTCAACTTACAAATAAAATTTGCACTCCTCGCCTCGCTCGTCGTGAATTATTAATTGTTAAAGCGAGATATTCGCCGTAGTTAGGAGCTTTATTAATCTGCGAACGAATGTGAGTAGTAAATCTTCTTATGTCGCGATAACTTGACAATATTTTGAAATTAGAAATTCTCAATCCAATCGGGAACAAATGATTCCCAAATTAAAATAATCCCACACAAAAACTTTATAAACCATCTCGTAGATTTCTTATTATGGAAATTAATATTCTTGAAAGCTCAAAGGATGAAATTAAGGTTCAAGTTGGAAGTTTGACAATGGTTGAGATTTTGAGAGTTTATTTGAACAAGGACAGCACGGTTGAATTTGCGGCGTGGAAAAGAACGCATCCAACTGAAAATCCTATTTTAGCTGTGAAGACAAAAGGAAAAACAGCGAAAAAAGCAATCAGCGACGCAGTGAATGCAATTACAAAAGACCTTGATAAATTCGGCGACGACTTCAAGAAATTAAAGTAATTTGGGGTGATTGACTTCAGAGAATAGTTCTGCACAAAATAAAATGGATTACACTAAACAACACTTCACAGAAGGAGAAAAATTAAATTTGCATGGGATTTATAATCAAATAAACCCCGGGAATCGTTCTCCTTCTTGGGAGCAAAGAAACGAATTATTAAATCTTCATAATAAATTAAAATTTTCCGACGAGGAATTGAACGAAATAATTGATTATATTGTTAGTAGAAATAATCGATCACTTGAAGAATTTGGAGGGGTTGAAAATTTAATTTCTGGGACAAAGAGCGAATGGTCAAGTGCTTTGGGATTAAAAAATGGTAGACAAAGACGAATTTGAAAATCTTAGGAAGGGAGATGTTGTTAAGTATACTTACGGAGTATGATAAATATCTCGTCGTGTCTGAAGTCAAAGGCAGAGAAGTGCAGGGGCAGATTGCGTCTCCTACTGGATTTAATGCAATTTCTTTAGAAGATTTAGCCAACCAAGAAAATGTTGAAATTATTTACAAAAATAAAAGACGTTGAT
>CAYHMF010000008.1:8611-18129 GCA_964357655.1 Candidatus Woesearchaeota archaeon
AGTATAAAAATGCTTATAATAAGTTAAAATAAGTTGATAGTATAAAAATGCTTATAATAAGTTAAAATAAGTTGATAGTATAAAAATGCTTATTAACGAATTGTTTCTTGTTTTTTCATGACAAATGATAAAATTTCTACTGGGAGTTTTGACCTCAATGCGTGGCTTTCTGGGGGGTATGAAAAGAGCATTATTACAATGATTGCAGGTTCTCCTGGTTCTGGAAAAAGCAACCTCGCTATTTTGGCTTCGTGCAGTCAGGCGAAAAAAGGCAACAAAGTAATTTTCGTAGATACAGAAGGAGGATTTTCTTCAGATAGAGTTAAGCAAATTATTGGGGATGATTATAAGGAAGTTCTTAAAAATATTTTTTTGCTTGAGCCGTCGAGCTTTGACGAACAAAAACAAGTTTTTCAAAAACTTTTGGCGACAATAAAAAAAGAGCATGTCAGTTTGATTGTTGTTGATAGCATGGCGATGCTTTATCGTTTGGAATTAGGGGATGCGAATACTTCAAAAGACGACGAAAAAGTGAGAAGTGTTAATAGGGAAATTTCCAAGCAGATGAGAATTTTTTCTGAGATTTCACGAAAGCAGAACATTCCCATTATAATTACCAATCAAGTTTATTCGGGGTTTTTATCCGACGAGGAATTTAGGAAAGGAGTTCAGCGTGAGACAAACATCGTCGGAGGCGACTTATTCAAATATTGGAGCAAATGCATTATTGAATTGAAGAACGAAAATTCGCGGAGGAAGGCGATACTCTTGAAACATCGGAGCCTTCCAGTAAAAGAAATGAGTTTTGAAATTAAGGACGCTGGAATTTTTAAGAAGGGCTGGATTTAAGAGAACTTTGCAAAATTCAAAGAATCGCAAAATTCTCATGAAAATTCCTTCGAAAAAGCAAGAAATAGGAATTATTCAAACTTCTCTTAAGAAGATTTAAAAAATAAGTAATTCTTAATTCATTCATACCTTAATAACCTAAAGGTTACAAGTAAAAAGATGGCGAGAAAAATCAATATTCAATTTAATTTTACAAATAGAATGTATTACACAATTATAGCAATTGGAGTTTTGATTATTTTGAGTTGGGGGGTTTATGCTGTTGCAGGAGTTAGTCATGATGTTAGCGAACTCAACGGGGTTTGTAAATCCGACGGAACAAATTGTGCTGTTATAGATTGGGCAAATTTAGCTGGAATTCCAAGTGACTTTTCAGATGGCATTGATAATGTTGGAGATGCACTTCCTTCGTGGATGATTGCTTTTTTTCCAGGGGATTGTCCAAACGGATGGACAGAGTATACTACTCTTCAAGGAAGATACGTGGTTGGTTTACCTAATGGAGGAACGTCTGAAGGTAGTGTCGGAACAGCATTGACTAATAATGAAAATCGTGCGGGTTGGTCAGCATAATCATGGAGGGAGTAGTGGTGGAGTAGGAGAGCATTCACATACTATAACTAGCACAGGGGGGCAAAGTGAGTATAATTTGTGTAGTGGAGTTATGACAAGTGCAGGGCAAACTTGTAGCGGATATGGAACTAATGGTGCAGGTTCACATTCTCACACAATAACTGTGAATAATGCAGGTTCTGTTGCAGGAACAAATGCTCCTTATGTTCAACTTAGAGCTTGTAAAAAGGACTAATTTTATTTTTTTCAGATGTTTTGTTAATTCAAAGAAATTGTTGACTTAAATTTTACACTCCTCGCATTCGCTCGTCGTGAATTAAATTGCCTCTTGGCGAGAAATTTTAAGTTTGGATTTGCGTGGCATATCGCGATAAATTAGTAGTATTAAATCTTATAAGAAATAAATTTCATCCTAAAAACTCAAAATTTAGGTCTCGGCATTTTTCTTGTTTGAGGGGGAATTGTGTAATCTGAATTTTCTTTTAAACCTCTTTCAACAAAATCATTTCCAATATAGATTCTAATGTTTGTTGGTCCAGACCCCCCAATATATTTGCTTTGTGAATAATCTGCTTCCCAAAAATATCCATTTATTTTTTTTCCACCCATAATTTTTGTAAGTTCCGATAAATTTTCTGTAGAAAATATATTTATGTGATGTTGAAAAATATCGCCATTGATAAAAAGAAGATTTGATTTATCATTCTTTTCCCATTTTTCTTTTTCTTCGTTAAATTTGAATAATTCTTTGAGAGGAACATAAAGATATCTATATGTTTTTTCAACTTTAAACTCACATGGTCCTGAAATTACCCCCACTCTTAAATTATCTTTTTGAGCAGACAATATTTTTTCTCCCTTGAATTCTTCAATGTGTTTCATGAATTTCTCAATTATAGGAACTTTTTCAAAAGCACTTTCTGCAAAATGCCTAAAACAATAATCTAAAAGAGGGGTCTTAATTTGTTCATCATTTAAAAGATGGTTACTAATATCATAACTCAACTCACGCTTTTTTCTCTTTAACTCACTTAATTTTTCGAATTCTTTTTCAGAGATTTCTTTTTGTTTTTCCAAATCAGTGTTGGTTTTTTTGACTTCTTTTAATTTTTCTTCTAAACTTCCTTTAATCATAAATAAAAGTTAGGTTATTCATTTATAACCTTTATTATTCTTAAGTAACTATATAATATTTTAAAGTTCTCGCGTTTGGTTTTTTTATGTTTTCTGGAAAGGATGTGCGGTTTGAAGTTGTGAAAAAAATAGCTGAAACTCGTTTTAAGGTAAAGAGTTTTGAAAAGATTATGAATCTTGACACGAGTTCGCCACCGAGTGTTTTTATTGGTTCTAAGTTGAAGTACCCTTTGGTGAATGTTGGAATTATCAGCCCCCTGAGCCATGACGAAGACGCGTGGATTTACGACGACGCGAAATATTGGGCGGATAAAAATCTTAGTATTGGAGATGTAATTAGTCTTCGAGACAGCTTGTTGAATTCAAGGTTTCAGTCGAAAGTCAGCGATTCGCGGTTGAACAAAAAATTTATTCAAATTGCTCAGGAAATTGCTGTCGCGTCCAAACCAGTTGATGTTGAAATTGAACTTAAAAAAAGTTTGAGTATTGATAATAAAAAAGATAAGGTGACTGTCCATCAAGGAATGAATGCACTTTTGAAAAAGGCAAGAATAACAAGTAACGTAAAGATTGACAGAAATGTTGATAAAGTTATTAACGACGAGATAAAATCTTCAGAGGGGATTGAAATTCTTTACAAGAAAAATTTTAATGAATATGCTTTGAGCAAGATTTTAAGTGTTGGGGTTTTGGGATTGAAGAAAAATAAAAAACTTGTTCCGACGAGATGGAGCATCACAGCGACGGATGATTTAATTGGGAAACAACTTCTTGAGAAAGTTCGTGAATATAAATGGATTGAAAATCACGAATTGTTTTTTGGAGAGTTTATGGGAAATCAGTATTTGATTATGTTGTTCCCGAATGTTTGGAGTTATGAATTATTTGAGCTTTATTTTCCTGGAAGTTCGTGGAATCCTTCCGACGAGTTAAAAGCTTCAACAGATTACGAAAATTTTTACGGAAGAAAAAATTACGCGAGCAATACTGCAGGAGGATATTATGCGACGCGACTTCCGATTTTGGAATATTTGAATAAGATAAAAAAACAAGCAAGTGTTTTGGTTATTAGACTCGAGACTCCGAGTTATTGGGCGGCGTTGGGAGTTTGGGTTGTTCGCGAAAGTGTTAGAAAAGCGTTGAGCAATAATTGCTTTAAGTTGGATAGCGTCGGAGAATTAATCAAGAGTTCGACAGAAATTGGAAAAATAAAATTTAATTTTGATGCGAAATTAATTCTCGATAAAAGCAAATTACTGAATCAAATTCAAACGCAGAGAAATCTCAATCAATGGTGTAATTAATCTGCTTGATTGTATGCTTGTATCTTGTGAAGGACTTCATTTTCAGATGGAACATAATTAAGATTGTAATCCGACATGATATGCAGTTCTGCAGCTCTTGCAGATTCTTTTCCAAATTTTTTGTATATAACTTCAACACCTTCTTTGTGATGCAATATTTGACGATGAACTTCTCCATTTAATTCTTTGCTAAATATGTCCAGAAATTCGTGAATTTCTTTAAATGGTTTACCTAATTTTTTTTCGCATTCTTTACAATGTTCATCTATAGGGGGCATTTTATAATTTTTGAGGGATATAGTTCTTATATATTTTTCTAAGAAGATAAATACTTATAAATTGTAGAAGTTTATAATTTATATGTTTAAAATTAATGAATTAACTAGGAATTTAAGGAATCGTTTTTTTCCTTCTTCTTCGAATAAAAAACCTGAAGAAATTATTCAAAAAAGCATGGAAGAACTAGTTTATGATTGTGCGGTAAATGGAAGGGATTTAGATATTACTTGTGGGACTTATAAACATTCTGAACTTGTATTCCAACGAATTTTATGGCGAGCCGAAAAATCTTCAGTCAATCTTTTTGTCGGAGGATATGGTGAAGGATTTTATTCAAGAGAAAAAATTGTCCAACCCTTTTTAGATTTTGTTTATAGAACAGATGGAGAAGGAAGAATTAATGTACTTGCAATTGATGATGAAGTAGATAATTTAAGAAATAAAGAGGGATTGGTCGGAAAGTTATTTTCTTCTTATGTCATTTAAATTTCCGTAAAGTAGTCAAGAAAGAATTATTAAAAGATGAAGAGGGAATAAAGAACATTCTTTTTGTTCATGGTCAAGTACCTTACTGGTTTGGAGTTAATTTAGTTGATGGTAGGTTGGATGCAACAGCTAATTTTGGGTGTACAAAAGAAAGAGGGGATATTAGCAGGGTTTTTTATAATCAGCTTAAAAAAAATTCCGAAAGAATTAAACTTTGATTTTTTCTAAACCGCAACGCTTATTAACAAAGAAATCTATAAATATCTATAAAAGGAGGTAGTAAAGATGTGCAATTGTAAATACACTGAACTTGTTACAGGAATAGTTGTTCTGGTTTTAGCTTTGTGGCCGAATATGATTTCAGCAAATGTGTCAAAATGGATAATTGTCGTCGCTGCAGTAGTTTTAATAGTGCATTCTCTTGGATGCAAGAATATGTCTTGTTGCGATAAAGATGCTGGGGCTACGAAATCGGTAGTTAGTAATAAGAAGAAAAAATAATTTTTTATTTTATTGATTTTCTTCTTCTTGTTTTTTCTTATAATATTCTTCTAATCTTTTTTTGTTGGTTTCGCAATTTTTATTGAAGCAAAAAAACCAAGGGCTTTTTCCAGCACGCAAAGTCATTAATATTGGAAATCCGCAGGACTCGCATAATTTTTCTGTTTTTTTAATTGTTCCATTAGGTGGAAGGGAATATGTTGTTGTGCAATCAGGATATGCATCGCAAGCAATAAAAAATCTTTTTAATTTTCTTGAATAAGTTATTGCGAGATTTCCTTTTTTGCATACTGGGCACAAGCAAAGTTTGTTCTCTACTTTTTGCTGTTCTCTTTGTTCAATATTTGCTTGCAAAAGTTCTTTTCCAATTTCCTTTTCTTCTTTTTTGAATTGCTCTGAAATTTTTGTGATAGTCTCTTTTGCTTTTTCTATAACTTTTTTTTCTTTAAGTTCAAAATCTTTTTTAGACTGAGAAATTTCTTCCATTTCTTTTTCAAAACTTCTCGTGAGGTTTTCGTCAATTATTATTGGGGAATGTTTTTCCAACGTATTGATTAAGGACATCCCTAACGGAGTTGCTTCTATGCTTTTTTCCTTGACATATCCTCTATCATAAAGAGTTTCAAGAATGTTTGCTCGAGTTGCTTTTGTTCCGAGATTTCTTTTTTCAAGTTCAGAAAGTATTGAGGCAGGACTGTATCTTTTTGGAGGTTGTGTTTCTTTTTCTTCTGTTCTTGAATCAATGATTTTTACTTTTCCATTTATACCCGGGATTTCTTTTTCTTGCATTTTTATAGGATAAATCTCCATCCAGGCTTTTTTCTTGATTGAAGAACCTCTTGTAGAGAATTTCAAATCATCAACTAGTGCAGTTATTTTTTTGTTGTCAATTATCGCGTCATCGCAAAATAACGAAAGAAATCTTTTCACAATTAAGTTATATATTTTTTCGTCGTATCCCTCGAGGATTTGTTTATTTCCTGTCGGATAAATTGAAGGGTGTGCAGGGTCTGATTTTTTGCCTTCAATGGGTTTTGATTTTACTATTAAAGATTCTACCTTGTATTCTTTTGCAAGTTTTTTGAGAATTTCTTTATAACCAATTGAATCTGGAAGTTTTTGGCTCGAGGTTCTTGGATAGGAGATAAGCCCGGCAAGATAAAGTGATTGGGCGGATTTTAATGTGTTTGTCGGGGTGATTCCATAAAACTTGTATGCTTCTGTTTGAAGAGTCGTTAAGTTAAATGGGGGGTTTGGGGGGAGTGTTTGCGAAGTTTTTGTGGTTTCTGCTTGAGCTATTTTTCCAACAATGCCCTCGAATTTTTCTAATTCTTTTTTGTCTCCTTCGAACAAATCTTTATTATATCTCAACTCAACCTTATCCTTTTTATTTTCAATTGTAATAAAAACTTGCCAATATTTTTCTGATTCGAATTTTTGTATTTCTTTTTCTTTTTCAACTATTAATCTTAATGCTGGTCCTTGTACTCTTCCAATTGACATTACCCTGAATTTTCCAGTTGTTTTTATTGCGTTCATCAATGCTCTTGAAAGATTGATCCCATAAAACCAATCTAAAAAATGTCTCGTTTCCCCAGCAATTGCCTGTCCCCAGTCAATATGTTTTAATTTATTTTCGTAAGCTTGATTTAATTCATTTGGCGTTAGAGTCGAGAATTTCATTCGGTTCGCGTCTTTTTGCCCGCAAATAAATCTCACTATATTTAATCCAATAACTTCTCCCTCGATATCATAATCTGTAGCAACTGTTACGCTTCCGGCATTTTTCGCCAGACTTAAAATTGTGTCGTAGTATTTTTTTGTAAAATCATTTTTTCTTACAAGGTAGTTTGGTGTCCAACTGATATTAAATGTTGGGACATCTGAACCAGCAGTTTTTTGTTGCAATGTAAATAAATGTCCGACAGCACACGCGACAACTATATTTTTTCCGTCTTTCGAAACTTCGTAATAGGGGGTTCCATGATTGTTTCTTTGTTTTGAATTTCCCAAAGCAGAAGAAATTTTTAACGCGACTTGAGGTTTTTCAGTGATTATTAATTCGTACCCTCCACTTTTTAATTCTATTTTTGGAGGCGAGTATTCTTTTGGAGCAAATCTTTTGAATGTTCTTTTCCCTTGACTTGTCTTTCTAGAAGTTTTTCTCGTCGAGGAATTTTTTCGTTTTATTTTATTTTTAGCTGGGCTTTCAATTGTTTCGAGGGAATTTCTATCTGGGCGTTTGAATATTTTTTCAGTGCTTCTTTTTAAAAAATCCTCTTTTGAAGGAGATTTAGAAACTTGAATTTCTATTGCACGCTCTAAGTCAGCCTTGTCTATTGGAAAATAATCCTCGGCCATTTTTTCTTCTTTTGAGGTTTTGGGTTTTTTAAGCATGAATTAGTCAAGGAAAAGGGTTTTTAAGGGTTTTTGGTTGTTGTTAAGTTCATCATATAACTTAACATAAATATTATAAACTCCTGGATAATCGGTTTTTTATGCAAAATAAATTCATGAACAAATATTTTCTTTTAGCTTTTGCATCCTTTTTTCTCCTCAATCCAAATGTTTTAGAGAACTCACAATTTTTTTCCAAAGAAAAGGAACGCGAAGCGAAAATTGAAAGATTAGTTCTGTCTCAAAAAAATCAAGAAAGATTATGGTAAATGTTGTTCTCGACGGAGTTTCAAAAGAATATTCAAAAGAGTTATTAAATGAAGTTTCAAAAATATACGCTAAAGAATTTAATATTTCATTTAACGTCGTCGATTGTTATAATTATAAACTTCCTGAAACTTGGCGTACAGATTTAGAAATGGAAAAAATTAAAAGTATTTCTAGAAAAAAAAGTGATATCTACCTTCTTTTTTCAAATGAAGATTGGGATAACCAAAATGATTCTGGAGATTATTCCGTTGTCGGAGAGGCTCATGATGGATTGGGGTATGCTTGGATAGAAACTCACAATAAAAAAGAGGACATAAAAATCTTGCACATGAATTAGCTCATTTATTTGAGGTAGAACACAATGATTCTGAAGTTTCTTTTATGCACAGAAAAAATTCTGGGGAAATTTATTTTGCAGAAAGCATGCGAAATAAGATTTTGGAAAATAAGTTTAAGACATGGGGATTTTCTAGACATGCCCCAAAATAATCATAATTCAATAATTCTTCCTTTTCTTCCAACATTTATTATTATTGTTTTCCCTATTTTTTCTTCCAATCCTTCTGCTTCGTGAATGTGTGAGTGTATAAACAAATCTGGTTGCAATTTTTCAATTGCCTTTCTTATTCCAGAACTTCCAGGCCAGCCCGAGAATTCCGAATCTGTTCCTTCGGCGTGCATGTGCGTGACCATAACTCTTTTTTTCATGTTTTTTACTTCGTCGTTTCCCTTTTTCAATATCTTGAATATTTCTGATTCATTTATCGTATCTGGACCAATGTCTGCTCCACCTGCCCCGAATATTCCAATATCATTTTTTTGGATAGAATAACCATGAAGGTTTTTTGTCGAAGGACCGTAAAGTTCTGTCAGAAAATCCGTGGTCGCGATTGATTCGTGATTTCCGTGAAGCAGTAAAACTTGTTTTTTCACTTTTAGAAATGGGCCGATTAAATTTTTTGTGGATTGTTCTGCAAGAGTCAAATCACCAGTTAGAATTACTAAATCAACTTTTTCTTCTTCTGCTTTTTTAGCCATTTTTTTCACAAGGCCCGTGTCTCCGTGAACATCCCCGACAACGAGGATTTTAGTTTTCTTGTTTCTTGTGACCTTTAGGTTATTCATGATTTTTAATGGAAGGTTTTGTTAATAAATCTTGTGAAAATATGAGTTATTAAGTAAATAAATACTTATAAATATACGTTCTTTTCTAAGAATTATGGGCAAAACTACAAAAAGAAGTTTGGATTCTATTGATAATTATGTAATAAAAGCAAGAACTCTTAAAGAAATTAAAGATATTTCAAGTATATTGGAAAAAATAGAATTGGGGGATATAGAAGTAGAATGGAATAAGACTTATTTAAAAGAAGGACCCATGTATGGAGTTGAATTTATTGTATTTAAACAAGGAGAAGGAGAGATAGGACTAAGACCCATAAATATAACTATTGATAAGGTTGATATTAATCACAATGAAAAGTGTAATAGAAAAGATAAATTAAATCATATCAAAACTCAAGAAGATAATGCATGGACAGAATTTGTTATTCCCTCATTGAATTGTAAACTTATACTTTACCATAATGCTGTTCGCGAGATTAACAAGTTTTCTGATTTTTAGTATAATTGTTTTTTATTTCTTATTAGGTAATCAAGAGTATACTTTTCGGAGCGTGTCTAAAAAATAATTCTAAAAAGTAGGTTCACCTCAAATAGTCAACT
>CAYHMF010000009.1:0-17864 GCA_964357655.1 Candidatus Woesearchaeota archaeon
AAAAGAGGAGGTATCGCTAGAGCAAAATTAAGAGGAAGAGGAATTGGAATGGGTAACTTAGGAAAATGGGGTTCTAAAAAAGCAATTTCAAAGAATAAAAGAAAATCCAAAACAACTAAAAAAACAAATTTCATGTATATTTGTCAAACATGCAAAAAAGCTAAATATCAGAAAAAAGGAATACGAATGGGCAAACAAATTCAAGAATAAAATGAAAAAAATAATAACAAATAAATAAAATGGCAATCGCAAAACGAAAAAAGAAATTCTTCAGTGTTGAAATGCCTTTAATAGAAAAACAAACACAGCTACAAGCTTATGATATTGAAGATCTCGACGGAAGAATCATCCAGTATGACCTCACAAGAATTCTTCGAGGGAAAAGCATGCTTATTCAATTAGATGTAAAAGTTCAAAACAAAGAAGCGACGACGACTCCAAAACAAATCAAACTGCTTCCTTATTTTCTTAAAAGAATGGTAAGAAAAGGAACAAACTACATCGAGGATTCTTTTTCAGCCCCTTGCAAGGATGCTCAATTGAGAATAAAACCCTTCCTTATCTCACGACGAAAAATTTCCAGAGCAGTTCGAAAAGCTCTCCGTGAAAAAGCAAGAGAAGAATTAATAAAATATGTCGAGGACAAAACTTCAGAACAAGTATTTGAAGACATTTTGAAAAACCAATTGCAAAAACCACTTAGCTTAAAACTAAAAAAGGTTTACCCTCTTTCACTTTGTGAAATTCGAATGTTGACTGTTGAAAAATCAGCGGTAAAAAAAGAAAAAGCTGAGAAAGAATAATTTTATTTCTATGGGCAAGTCAAAACAAAAAAGGCTCTGTGACTTCAAATAACGTATTGTAACCTCTGCGAGACTTTTTAGATAGGTTTTAAAATTCTTTATTCCTCTTTCTTTTATGAAAATTGAATGGAAAGAGATTAATCTAAAAGGAAGAAAAGTAAAAGCACTTTTAACAATTAAAGAAAAGTCTGACAGAGAACTTCTAAAAAATTTATATTCTGATTGGAAAAAACTAAACGACAGATTAAAAGCAATTTCAACAAGAGGAATTAATCTTCCCGAAACAATATCTGAAAATGCCTTTGCCTTATTTTTTCCTGATTGTTTTAGAGTTGTTAGTCTTAAAGGAATGAAATGCTCTTTTGATTGTATTAACTGCAAGACAGGTTCAAGAATACAAATTAAAGCTTCTTCTGTTGCTTCTGACTTAACTTCTTTCGGTCCGAGGTCTGAATGGGACGAATTATTCTTTTTAGATTTTTCAAAAGGTGACGGCTCTTTCAAAGTTTATAAAATAGAGCCTGATTGGATTTACAATCACATGGTTAATAAAACCCAATCATTTCAACAACAGCAAGAAGAAAACAGGCGTCCGAGATTTAGTATTATTGAGAATATTATTAAGGTTAAAGGGCTTAAACCTGTGAAAGTATGTGGGTTGTGAGGACATTCTTACTAAAAATTATTTTGTTGAGGCAAAAGAAGAACATAATTATCCTATTAATGCTACAAATAGTGGAGAGGTATACAAAGAATTACTTGAAATAGAAAAGAAATTGAAAGCTCAGTTTTGGATTTAGTAATTATTTTTTGGTGTTTTTACGACGGGGTTTATTCCAATAAGGACTTTTACATTTAGGGCAGACAGCAGGCTCCTCTTTTGTATTTCTCGGCACCCATTCATGATTGCATCTTTCACATTTAAATCCTGTCAGGATGATTTTCACTTTCGCCATAATAAATGTATGATTAGATAGTATATAAATATATCGTATATTATTAACTACCGAAAAGTATTTAAAGACTATATCCTAACTAATATTATACTAATAAGGTATATAGTAAATGGGCTCTGAAGAACCTCTGAATTTCATCCGACGCTTATTAAGATTAAATAAATAGCTTGGCTTAATACAATTATCAAAGCAAAATAATATAAAATGTTAAAACATAAGAAGATTATGAAAGAGGGATTAAGAACATTGGATTTATTTGCAGGTATCGGGGGAATTAGATTAGGATTTGAAAAAGAAGGATTTAAAACAATTTTTGCGAATGATTTTGATAAAACCTGCAAAGATACTTATGATTTAAATTTTAGTGAGCCGAAGCTAACAATAGAGGACATAAACAAATTAGATATTAAAATTATTCCTGAATTTGATATTTTGCTCGGGGGTTTTCCTTGTCAGGCTTTTTCTGTTGCTGGATACAGAAAAGGGTTTAAGGACGAAAAAGGACGAGGAAATTTATTTTTTAGAATCGCTGAAATATTGGAAGAAAGAAAGCCAAAAGCTTTTTTATTGGAGAATGTAAAAAATCTTAAAGGACATGACAAAGGAAAAACATTTAAGATTATTGAAAAAACCTTAAGAGGTTTAGGTTATCATATTAAATCAAAAGTTCTTAACAGCATGACGCATGGAAACATCCCACAGAATAGAGAGAGGATTTTTATTGTAGGATTTTTAGACGAGGAAAAAGCAGAAGCTTTTGGTTTTCCTGACGAAATAAAATTAACTAAAAATTTCAGGCAATTTACAGCAAACGAAGCAGACGACAAATATTATTATAATGACAAGCCATTATACAAAAGAATTAAGGACGATATTAATTCTGAATTTACAATTTATCAGTGGCGTAGAAAATATGTGAGAGCAAACAAAAAAGGAGTGTGTCCAACATTAACAGCAAATATGGGATTGGGGGGTCATAATGTTCCTATTATTAAAAATCATAAAGGAATCAGAAAGCTGACACCGAGAGAAACTTTCTTATTGCAGGGCTTTCCTCAAGGCTTCAAACTACCTAAAAATCTCGCAGACAGCAAATTGTATCATCAGGCTGGAAATAGTGTGGTTGTTCCTGTAATTCAAAGAATAGCTAAAAATATGAGGATTGTTTTAGAAGGCGGACGAATTAATCCGCAGACAAGTTTAAATTAGTTTTTTAGTTAGATTACCCCGAAGAATTAACCTAACATTCAAACAACAAATCTTTTAAACTCCTCATCCTAAAATTCATCATGCCTGCGTAGCTCAGTGATAGAGCGGCTGCCTTGTAAGTTAGTCTTAGGACTATCATTCCGAATTTCCTCGGAAATCCAGAAAGCAGTAGGTCGGGGGTTTAAATCCCTCCGCAGGCTTTTTATGATTGTTTAATACTCCGGCTTGATTTTTCTCAGCATATATTCTTTAAGAAAAAAATTTATTTCAATCCTTGTAAGACTCCAATTTTATTTCCCCTTTTTACAAACCCATTTTCCCGTAGTATAAGCTCTTTGTGTTTTCAACGCCGACATCCCAAGACACATCATTGAGATTAATAAAAACCCGTGGCTAATTACATAATGAAAAAATAATTCTTGCCCACTGGGCATTTTAAATAAATCAGCATAAAGATGCATCACTGCCCAAAGCGTGAAAAATACTGAAGACAGCATTAACCAATTGTAAGATTCTTTTAAATCTCCCTCGGCAAAATTCTTATCAACTTTCATAATTTGCTTAATTACAAAAATCGCTACAAATATAAATAAAAACAACGGAATTTCGTAATATAAAGGAATTGCTATCACCATCTTATAACATATAAGAAAAGTCTGTTTTTATATTTAACTAATTTGTTTTTTAAGAACAGACATGGAATTTTTTAGATTTTTACTTTTGTAAACATACAAACCCAAAATAAACATATTCGCTCCTGCCTTGCTAACCCTATGAATTGTTTTGTCATTAACCCCCCCATCAACTTCAATATTCAACTTAGGTTTTAATTTTCTTAGTTGTCTAACTTTTTTTAAAACTGAAGGAATAAATTCGCTTCCATATTTTCCAGGATTAACAGCCATGATTATAACTTCGTCGAGTTGATTCAAAAAAGGTTTAATTTTATTCAAAGAAGTCCGCGGATTAATTGCAATCCCAACTTTTAGTTTTTTCGATTTAATTAGTTTGATTACTTCGGGTGTTCTCTCTCGAGTTGCTTCAAAATGAAAAATAATTGCACTAACTTTTCGGTAATTTTTCTCTACCCATTTTTCTGGCTCTTCAACCATCAAATGTGCTTCATACTTGCATTTTGTCTTCGGTAATTTAAAATTAAAATTCACAGATTTATTTTCTACAAACTTCCCATCCATCACATCTAACTGCAACAAAGAAAAATCTTTTCTAACTTTTTCAATCCTCTCGTTAATTTCTTTTTGATTTTTCGCAATTATCGACGGGATAAATAAGGATTTCATTTTAAATTTTTCTCCAGAATATTATCTAGTAGTTTTTTCATTCTCCTTAAAAATTCTTCTGCTATTAATAAATTATGCTTGGCTGATTCTTCTGAATAAAAATATCTATAATCTGCATCTTCTCTGGAAGACATTGCTGCACTAAAATCATTTATATATTTAATTTCTAATAATCCTTTTTTATTTAAAACTTCCAAAACAATTCCTACAGCAAAATGTCTTTTTTCTTTAAATCCTAATTTAAAAAGAACTGCTCTCGCAGAATGAAACATTGAATAATATGCTTTCACGATTGCCCATTTATTATCCTTATCGGAAAAAGCCTTTTTTGCTTTCATTAAATCATATTCTGATTCTTTAATCTCTTTCTGAATTAAATCCTTTGCTGGTTCAATCTTTACTAAATACCTTTCTTTTAAACAATCTTTTATATCCATTTTTATAATTCTATTTTATCTTTCTCCACTCTTTCATAAAATGCCGAGTCTTTTCTAGCCATTTGCGACCATTCAATTTCAGAGTAAATTTCTACCTTAATATTTTTATTTATTTTGGTGGAGATTCTTTTTATATCTTGAATAATTTTTTCTTTTCTTACCTTGCCCAAAAATAAAATATCAATATCGCTTTCTTTAACATCCTCCCCTCTTGCAGAACTTCCGTACAAATATCCCTTAACGTGATACTCCTCAGCTAACCTCTTGATCAATTCCAATTTCATCAAATTATTTAAAATTTTTAATTGTTTTATTATATAATAATCTTTATTCAAAGTATAAATTTTCTCAACTGCTCTTTTTTCTATTTTAATTAAATTTAACTCGCCCAAAAACCTTAACCATTTAACAGCCGACGCCTTGGCTAATTTTAATTTTATTATAATTTGTTTTTGGGTAAATTGGCTATCTGAATCTTCCAAAAAAAGATTTATAATTTTAACTAAAACAGGCTTTCCAAAAAATTCATTGAAAGTCAATTCTTGGTTCATTTTAATATATTAAAGTATATCTATTTAAACCTATTGGTTCATTTAAATGAACTTATTAATTTTCATCTCCCACCTAATTTATTTATTTTTGCGAGTCGTCGCTTGTGTCTTTTCTCCTCGCTAAATCGTGTCTTAAGCCACAAGTCAATAACTCTCAAAGCTTCTTTCTCCTCGACAAATCTTGCTCCAATAGAAAAAATATTTGCATTGTTGTGCTCTTTAGAAAGTTCCACAATTTTCGTTTGCCCCCCGTAATACACAACTGCTCGCACACCTTTTATTTTATTTGCCACAATTGCTTCGCCCTGCCCAGAGCCCCCCAATATAATTCCAACACCATTATTATCAGAAACTGCTCGAGCAACAGGTAAAATAAAATCCGGGTAGTCGTCGTTCTTGTAGAATTTGTGCGCCCCAAAATCCTTAACATCAAATCCCTTTTTTTCCAGATGCTTTTTTATTTTCTCTTTTAACTTGTATCCTGCATGATCTGCTCCGATATAAAGTTTCATTTTACTTGCCTCTTTTAATAGTTTTAATAAGAAAAAAGAGTATAAAAAACCATCCCTAAAATTTTATAAGCATGGTTAACATATATTTATATGGAAAAAAAGAGGGAAGTTTCCAAACTCAAAGACATTTCAAATATTCTGCGAAGAGATATTTTAAAAATGACAACCGCCGCGGGAAGCGGTCATCCAAGCTCATGCCTTTCGTGCGCTGAAATAATCAGCGTGTTATTTTTTCACGAAATGAAATACGACGTGAAAAACCCGTTCAATCCAGACAACGACGAATTCATATTAAGTAAAGGACACGCGGCGCCAATTTTATATTCTGCGTTATATCGAGCAAATGCAATAAAATACAATTTAGAAGATTTAAGAAAACTGACAAGCCCTCTTGAAGGCCATCCTGTTCCGAAAACATTCAAATGGGCAAAAATTGCGACTGGCTCGTTGGGACAAGGATTATCTGCAGGAGTTGGAATGGCCATCGCTGCTAAAATTCAAAAAAGAAAATACAAAACATTTGTTTTAATCGGAGACAGCGAAAGTGCCGAAGGTTCAATCTACGAAGCATGCGAACTTGCATCTTATTACAAACTAAACAACCTAATAGCAATTACAGACATAAATAAATTAGGACAGCGAGGAGAAACTCTTTTAGGTTACAATATAAAAGAATATGAAAAAAAATTCGCGGGGTTTGGCTGGCAAACAATTTCGATTGACGGACATAATATTCAGCAAATTATTTCTGCATTAAGCCAAGCAAGAAAATCAAACAAACCGGTTATGATTCTGGCAAAAACTTTCAAGGGAAAAGGAGTTTCTATTTTAGAAAACAAGCAAAATTGGCACGGAAAAGCACTGAACAAGGAACAACTTAAAACCGCACTGCAACAAATTCCCGACGTCAAAATGCCAAAAATAAAAATAATTCCTCCAAAAAAAATAAATTACAAAATTAAGATAAAAAAAATAATTTCAAAAAAATATTCTTCTGAAGAAGTTTCAACACGTCAGGCATATGGTGATGCCCTCGCAGAATTAGCAAAGTCAAATTCGAATGTTTTGGCAATCGACGCAGAAGTTAGCAATTCCACCAAAGCAGACGAAATAAAAAAAGCCACGCCCAACCAATTCATTGAAGCATTTATTGCAGAACAAAATATGGTTGGAACAGCACTCGGGCTTTCGGTAAAAAATTTCAATGTTTTTGCATCAAGCTTCGCTGCCTTTTTAACACGCGCGCACGACCAAATACGAATGGCGGCAGTTTCGTCTGCAAACATAACTTTCGCGGGAAGCCATGCAGGAGTTTCAATAGGCACCGACGGAGTAAGCCAAATGGGATTAGAAGATATTTCAATGTTCAGAAATCTTCCAAATAGCATTGTCTTCTATCCCAGCGACGCTGTATCTGCTCATTTCCTAACAATCCAATCTTCAAAATTAAAAGGAATTAAATATATTAGGACAACTCGTGAAGAAACTCCCACCATTTACAAAAACAACGAAACATTTTCCGTCGGAGATTTCAAAATACTAAAACAATCAAAAAAAGACGAAGCAATTTTAATTGGTTCTGGGATAACGACGCATGAAGCACTGAAAGCTTACGAAAAATTAAAAACTCAAAATCAAAATGTCGCAGTGATTGATTTGTATTGCATCAAACCTTTTAATTACAACAAACTAATAAATTTTGCAAAAAAACACGGAAATAAAATAATAATTGCCGAGGACCACTATCCAGAGGGGGGAATCGGAGAAATGATTGCAGAAGGTCTGTCCGGGACAAACATAAAAATCAAACACCTTGCAATAAAAGAAATTCCTCATTCAGGAAAATCAGAAGAACTTCTAAAAAAATATGAAATTGATTCTGATGCTTATGTGAAAAGTTTGAAGTAATCAACCCTCGACAAGTTCGCATTTTTTATCTTCAATTAAAATCTTTGCTATCTCTTTTGGAATATTTGCAATCTGCCCTTTTTCAAACCCTCCGATTTTCTCGCCATTCAATCCAACAAATTCGTCGACGGCTTCCTTAAAAACAACAAGTTCATTTTTCGGAGCATCTTCTTTTTTCCCATTCAAATTCTCATTCAATTTCCTATCTGACGCATCAATACATTTCATTAAATCCTCAAAAAGAAATTTCTCAAAAACCAGCATGTTGTCAAAATCTTGTTTGGAAATTCCTGTTTCAGAAGCAATCAAAACTAAATTCAAAATCTTTTTTCTCCTTCTCAACATAAGCTCTTTGAAAAGAGTAATTGCATTTTCCAACTGCTTCTTTGTCTTGATAACAACATCTGAAAAAGAATCATCCTCTTTAAGAGTCAATTGCTTTTTCTCTTTAAGATATTCAGAAACTTTTTCTATAAAATTTTTTGGAATTCCCTGCAATTGTTCAGAATACCTTTCCTTTCTAGCAGCTTCGTATATGTCGTTGTAAGTTATCATTTCAATTCTCCTTGAAGCTGCGATGCGATTTCCTCGGAGGCAATTAGAAATCGCCTTTCAATAATTTGAGGAAGTTCAAAAGAAACCAGAGGGTTTCTTTTAGCAGCTTCGTATATGTCGTTGTAAGTTATCATAACTCCCTAAAACAACCTTTATTTTTAATGATTCCTATAGTCCAGAATTAAACAAGAAAATTGTCGAGATAAATTTAAATCAAACACTTACGCCAATATTTATTTTTTCGGGGTGGCGTGCACCCAATGCATAACCTCGAAGTTCAATATTCCAATTCCATCCGTTAACAAACAATTTATCATCATCAACCCCATTTTTCTTAGCTGTGTAAATGCTGGCAACTCTTTGGATTGGTTTTTTAACTAAATCAAAATCCAAAACATTAACACCTTTCTTGTAAAATTTGGTGGACGCTAGTTCTCTTAATTTTAAAGCTACTTTTTCAGAAGTGTGTTCTAAAGCTCTTGCCAAACCCCCTTGCACAAAGGTATCGCAATCCTGAACCCCTTTTTCAAAACTGTCATGAGGTGCAAACCCCACTTCATTGGCAAGAAGATAAATTCCATTAACTTTTTCTGCTCCATTTAGCAATTTTTTCAAAAAACTCTCGTCGGTTGATGTAACATTTGTAAAAACCCCTTCTGAAGTTTTAACAATATGCCCCAAATACAACCAACTTAAATCAAAAACATCTCTCTTTAAATCCATTTCTTTCATGCTTCCAAAACCATTAAAAGCTACAGAGATGGATTCGGAAGTTGATGCAGGGTTAAAAGAAATTCTTGGAAGTTCAGTTGAATGAAAATACACTTTCCCCATCGCATCTAAATTATTTTTATAAGTATCTAAACCAAAAACAGCGACGTCCAATTTTTTATTCCCATGCTTAATCGCAGGGTATAAATCTATATCTGGCACTAATTCTCTGCACTCTGCTTTTCTTATTCCATGATTTGAATCTGACATCGTAATATTTTATAAATCAATAATTTATAAGGATTTATATCTTTTTCAAAAAACTATCTAACAAAACCCAACTTCTTTTAGCAAATCTTTCCCAATTATTTTCCCAAGAGAGCCCTTGTACGCTTCTTTTTCAGAGAAATGTTTTTCCTGAAGATTTGAATTATCAAATAATAAAACCGGGACAGGGTCTGCAGAATGATCTTTGAGTTTACAAGGAGTCGAGTGGTCTGCTGTGACGACAATTTTTATATTTCTCTGTGGCGCGAACTCTCTCAAAAAATTGAAAAAAGTTTTGTCAATATACTCCAACATAATTTTTTTCTCGACGGGTTTGTTGTCATGTCCTGGAAGATCTGTCTCCTTAAGATGAATATATGCATAGTCTGCTTTCTTCTCATATTTCTTAATCATTTTTATCGCCGAATCACACGCCTTTTCTAAACCTTCGTGCAAATTTTTGTAAGAGTCCAAATCTTTTAGTTCTGGATAATCAAAAGAATAAATTTGCATTCCGCTCACTCTTGAAAAACCTATCTCGAGAGGCATATATGCATTGGAAACCCATCTTGGATATTGCTTTAATTTTGGGGGTTCAATTCCTGCCCCTCTAACAAGAAGATAATTCGCTGGCAATAAACCCTTTTTCACTCTATTCTGATTTACTGGATGATTATTCAAAACCTCGTAAACTTTATCAAGAAATTCATTAACAATATTTGCAGTGTATTGCGAATTATCCTCGTCATCTGTTGGAACAATTCTCCTAATTTTGTTAATCTTCTCTGTCTTTCCCATCATGTATGTTGCGTCATTTCCAATAATCCCGTCGGAAAACCCTCCTCTAAAAACTAAAACTCCTCTATGTTGAACTGATGGTTCAAAAACAAATTTGCAAGGAAGACTAATTTTTGAATTCACTGCTTTTGCCAAAATCTCTGCTTCCTTCGTTGTGAGAGTCCTGCCAGCTCTTCTATCAATGATATTTCTTTTTGAAGAATCAAGAGAATCAATTGTCGCGAAATTTACCCTCAACGCTAAATCCCCTCTCGTCAATTTTATATTTGTTCCTTGAGCTTCTAATTGTCCCCGGGTACTGGAAATTAGTTCATTTCCAAAAATAGAAACAATCGCCTCGTCTGATTCTGGGACAAACATAGGTTTAACGCTATACATGTAACCCATTTTCCCTCGCGTCGCAAAAAAATCCATGTTCGGAGTGTCTGCAGCCTCTAACGGAGTTTTCTCGTCGAGAATCTTGTTAGGCAAATCCCCCATTCCATCAATTATTACAAGTATTCCTTTCATTTGAATTGACCTCTGACATTAATTCGAATGAATGAAAATTTTATATTTCCTTTCATAAAATATAAAGTAACTTAATCTTTATAAAAATTTGTGTACAAAAGAAAAACATATAAATCCCTCTCAACTAATCAAATTATGTTTGGAAAATTAAAAGAAAAACTTAAGAACTGGACAGAAAGGCTTTCTAAAAGTGCAGAAGAAAAAGAAGAAGTTAAGGAAGTTCCTGAACCTAAATCAAAGAAGAAAAAGAATTCTGAAGAAGTTTTAGTTCAGAAAAAAGAAGACGAGGAAGAGATTGAAATTCCAGAAGAAAAAGAATCTGAAAATTATGAAAAAGAGTTGGATGCTCTTGAAAAAAAAGCGAAAGAAGTTGAAAAAGAATTAGAAAAATTAAAAAGAGAACGAGAAGAGGTAGAAGAAGAAAAACCCTCTAAAAAAGAAATTGCCAAAAAGAAAGATAAAAAGCACGTAGAAAAAACCGAACCAAACCCCGGCGAAGAAGGTTTTTTCAAAAAAATAACTTCTAAAATAAATAAGGTAAAGATTTCTGAAAAAGAATTTGAAATTTATGAAGAAGAACTTGAAACGTTATTAATAGAAAATAATGTCGCTATTGAGGTTGTTGAAAAAATAATCAAAGAGTTAAAGGAAAATGTTGTTGGTAAAGAATTATTGAAAAAAGAAGTTGAGTCCGAAATAACTGAACAATTCAAAGAGATAATTAGAAGAATTTTGATTGAACCTTTTGATTTAGCTGAAAAAATAAAAGAAAAAATGCGCGACCAGAGTAAAGAGCCTTATGTGATTATATTTTGCGGGATTAACGGCACAGGCAAAACCACGACGATTGCAAAAGTTGCAGAGTCGCTAAAGAAAAAAGAAATTTCATGCGTTATTGCAGCAGCAGACACATTCAGAGCTGCTTCAATCGAACAAATTAAAACTCACGGAGAAAGGCTCGGAATAAAAGTTATAGCGACGGAATACGGAGCTGACCCAGCTTCTGTGGGATTTGACGCAATACAATACGCGAAAAAAAACTCTGTTAATTGTGTCCTAATAGATACTGCGGGGAGAATGCACACTTCCAAAAATCTCTTAAAAGAAATTGAAAAAATTTCAAGAGTTTGCAAACCAGATACAAAAATTTTCGTCGGTGAAAGCCTAACTGGAAATGATATAATTGAACAAGTTAAAAGTTTTGATTGGGCAATAGGAATTGATGGAGTGATTTTAACAAAAGCCGACATCGACGATAAAGGCGGGACAGCTTTATCAGTTGGATACATAACTAAAAAACCAATTCTATATTTAGGAACAGGTCAGGAATATGACAATATTGAAGTTTTTGACAAGGAAAAATTTATCAAAACTCTTGGACTATAAATTTTTCTGCAGTCTATGTGATTTTATCAGAGGCAATTAAAAATCCCCTTTCCACAATTTGAGGAAGTTGGAAAATTTCATTTGACAAGGAAAAATTTTTTAAAAGTTTGGGGTTGAATTAATCAAAATAATTTCCAGTATATTCGCTAACAACACCTTTCCTAATCCAATCTGCTTCTTTATCAAAAAAATCTAGTTGTAATTGTGTTGGGCAATAAGTAGTATAATCTCCAAAAGCATATCCAAATAATCCTGCAAATTTTTCTCCCACACTATTATCTTCTCTCAAAAGAAAATCATAATCCTTAACCCATTTTGAAATTTCCCGGACACTTGCATCCTGCCCCCTTGCCATAATTACTCTTTCCTCGGCAAGTCTTTTTCCAAGCAAAAATTCGTCCTTTAATTCGTTGAACATTTTTTTAGTTTCCATAATCTAAATTAAAAAATATCCTTTATAATAATTATTATGATTACAAAATCTCTCCCAACCCTCTTCCAATCCTCACCATATTCGCTCCCTCTTCAATTGCAACTTGGTAATCATTTGACATTCCCATCGAAAGCCATTTCAAATTGTATTTGTCTTTATATTTATCAAAAAGTTTTTTCATCTCTTTAAAATAAATTCTTGTCTCTTCTGGTTCTACAAAAGGTGCAATCATCATAAATCCCTCTATCAAAATATTCTTTATTTTGGAAATTTCATTCAAAGCATTTTCTAATTCATGTTTTTTAAATCCATATTTCTGCGACTCTTCTGAAATATTAACTTGAATAAAAATAGGAATAATTTTTCCCTGCTTCTCGCACTCTTTTCCAATTATTTTCGCAAGATGCACTGAATCAACACTCTGAATCACATCGAACAATTCAACAGCTTTCCCGACTTTGTTGGTCTGCAAATGCCCAATCATGTGCCACTCTGCATTTATATTTTTCACTTTCTCCTCGGAGTCGTCAACGCGATTCTCCCCAAAAACATTCAAACCATTTTCCTTTAATTTTTCAATTTCCGAAATCCCAAAAGTTTTTGTGACTGCCACTAATTTAACTCCCTCCAAATCTTTAATCATAATTAAATTAAAAGTTTAGAGTATAAATAATTATACAATCCGCAAACGAAACTTTATTAACTCTCAATTTACTCTATATTTTAATGATAAATTACTTTCGTGCGACTTCAGTCAAAGTACAAAAAAGAAGTTGCCTTTCAGTGTTTCAAGGAAAGAGCGCGAGAGAAACAAGGGGTTCTCTCGGATGCTAGAAAAGTTAGGAGAAATTCTAAGAAAAGCAACGAATAAATTAGCTAACGCTATCTTCCTAGATAAAAATTTAGTTGATGGAATAGTTCACGATTTGCAAAGAGCATTGATTGAAGCAGACGTAAACATTTTGTTAGTCAAGCAACTTTCAGACAAAATTAAAAAAGAGGCTTTAGACGAAAGAATAAAAGGCATAGAAAAAAAAGAACACATTATCAAACTTTTACACGACGAACTTGCAAAAATTCTTGGCGAGTACACTCCATTAAAACTTCAATCAAAACAAAACAGAATTATGTTACTTGGGCTGTACGGGGCAGGAAAAACAACTACAATCGCGAAACTTGGAAACTATTATGCTAAACGGGGAAATAAAGTTGCGCTTGTTGGATTAGATGTCCACAGACCTGCGGCAAAAGAGCAATTAAAACAATTGGGAGAGAGAAATAAATTAAATTATTTTGTTGATTTTGACGAAGACGACGCAATAAAAACATGGAAAAATATTGTACCCAAACTTAAAGATTACGATGTTGTTTTAATAGACACTGCGGGAAGGCACAATCTTGATGGGGAGTTGGCTCAGGAAATAAAAACTTTGGAAAAATATATCACGCCGACAGAGTCTATTTTAGTCATGCCAGCAGATATTGGGCAAGCTGCGAAAAAACAAGCACAAGAATTCAAAGATGCTGTGAACATCTCAGGAGTCATTATAACGAGAATGGACTCGACGGCAAAAGGCGGAGGAGCACTGACTGCATGCGCAGAAACAAAAGCAGATGTTTATTTTATAACTACTGGGGAAAAAATAAATGACATTGAAGAATTTGACCCAAAAAAATTCTTGTCGCGACTTCTTGGAATGGGTGACTTGCAATCACTTATTGAAAAAATAAAATCTGTGACAAATGAGGACAAGCAAAAAGAAATTCAAAAACGAATGGAAGAAGGCAAGCTTTCTCTTGAAGATGTCGTCGAACAAGTCAAGGCAATGAGTTCTATGGGCGGGCTTGATAAAATTAAATCCATGATTCCTGGACTCGGTTCTGCGAAAATTCCCGAGGGAGCAATCGAACAGCAACAAGAAAAAGTTGCTAAATGGGAACATATTTTAAAATCAATGACCAAAGATGAAAGAGCAAATCCTGAAATTCTAAAAGATAAAAAAACAGGAACTTCGAGAATTAACAGAATTGCGAAAGGTGCTGGGGTAAATAATTCAGATATTCGTTCTTTACTAAAACAATATGACATGCTTCAGGAAATGGTTAAGTCAAGTGCAGAATTTGATCCTTCTAAAGGAATGAGCCAAAAACAAATGATGAAACTTGCAAAGAAGTTTGGAAAAAAGAAAATGATGAGGTTTTAGAAAATGCCCCCTCAAAAACCTAAACTAATCTTCCAAGGAGCAGAAGCAAAAATCTTCTTGTCAAATAAAAAAATTATCAAAGACAGAATAAAAAAATCTTATCGTATTCCAGAACTAGATACTAAAATAAGAAAACAAAGAACAAAGGCAGAAACAAAACTCCTCGCAAAAGCTTCTAAAATAATTAACACTCCAATTCCTGAAGAAATGAAAGATATAAACAAAATAAAAATGCCTTTCATCGACGGAAAAAAACTTTCAGAACATCTTGATAAATTTCCTCTTAAAAAACAAAAACAAATTCTAAAACAAATCGGGCAAGATATTGCAAAACTTCACGACAACCAGATTATTCACGGAGACCTCACGACGAGTAATATGATTCTTGTTCCAGCAACTAAAACTCAAACAAAAATCAATAAAACCCTCAATTTAAAAAAGGGTTTCGGATTAATTACGTCTTCGCGTAGAAATCTGGCAACGCCGATTTCGGAGCAACAAATCCCGAGCGTTAGCGAGCAAATCTATTTCATAGATTTCGGCCTCGGTTTCATAAGTCAAAAATACGAAGACAAGGCAGTCGATATTCATTTATTAAAACAAGCGCTTGAGGCAAAACACTTCACGCACTGGGAAATTCTTTTCAAAGAATTTTTAAAAGGTTACAAAAAATCAAAAGATTTTGAAAAAACAATTAATCAGCTAAACAGAGTTGAAAAGAGAGGAAGATATAAGCATTGAGTTTTTAATAATCAAAAAAACCCTCCACAAAGTTCTCTCGGACTGCAACCAACATATTCAATTAATCTAAATCCCAGAAAAATAATAAAAAAGATAATAATCAAAATTATTAACCATTTCATGACTTTTTTAAATCCAAATTTAGAGATAAACCAAAAGATTAAACCAAGCCCAAAAATAAAACCAAATAAAGGGAATATCATCATTACTCCAAAAATTGCAAAAAACCATAGTGCTGGTTCTGCATCTAGAATTGCGAAAAATATAGACACAATTAAAACTCCAATTATAGGGATTATAGAGGTTACCATTAAGATTTTTCCAAGAAATCTTAACTTATCTTCCATTGTTTTTTTATTTTTTGAAATCCATGCAAAAAAAACTCCTGCTAAAAACCAAATTACTCCCCCGATTATCCAAGAAATTAAAAAAGATGATGAAAAAACATTTGCATCGTTAAATAAAAACGCTGAAATTAAAAAAGAAATATTAAAAAAACCCGCATTTGCTCCATCATAAAAATCAGTGTCCGACGCAAATTTTCCTATTGTGGAAAAGATTATTCCAAAAAAAGAAAGTATTAAAAAGATGTATAATGATTTTTTCCCGAACTCTAAATAAGTTTTATCCATATATTCTAAATGAATTAATTATTTAATAAAGTTTTCTTTTTTCGAAAAAATCCCAGCAGGATCCTCTTCAGAGGTCCTCGTACCCTTTAGGGTATCGAACCTTTAGCAGGTTCGAATTAATAGCCCCAGCAGGATTCGAACCTGCGTCACTGCCTATCTCCCGAACTCGCTCGATATTTTTGAGGCGAACCTCGCGAGCAACTCGACCAAAGGGCAATATACTTGACCACTGTACTATGGGGCTTTTATTTTAATAAATGATGCAAGAATTAATTTATAAGGGTTTTGGATAACAATAATTATAAACCAAACTTGGTTAATTCTTATATGAAAAAAGTTTATCGAGATTATCTCAAATGTGAAATAAATGATGGAATGTTCCCATGTGAATACCTAATAACTGCAAAACTCTATGATGGAAAAGAAGTCGAAGGTTTTTTTGATAAATGTTTCGTGGACAAACAAAAAGGGCTTGAAGTAAAAGTGGTAGAAAGCTGCGGGGATAAAACAACTATAATAGCTCCACAATATGGATTTATAGATTTTTTTGGAAATCAATGGATTAAAGTAGTAAATACTGATCAACTCACTCAAAACCCCCAACTTTAAAATTTCTTGCCAAAGGCAATTTACCGCTTATATTCGTTTACAAATTTAATTAAAAAATTAATAATCCACGACGAGCGAATGCGAAAAGGTAAATTTTAAAAAATGCCCCTTTAAGTTTGCAATATCTCGAATTCATAAGTTTTATAAACATTAAATAAAAACTTAGAAAATGAAAATAAACCAAGATTTAAATTATCTAAAAATTTTTGGAAGATTCTTATATGAAATCAATTCTATGAAAAATCCTGAAAATGCGAAAAAAATTCTAAGAGGTAATCCTCAGTTTGTTGAACCAATTAAAAATAGTTTGTTGAATGTGATATCAGATCCTACTGGAAGAATTGGGGAAACAGGGCATAAAGAAAAATATCAGACAAATGCTAAACACCATCTTGACTTAATAGAAAATATTTATTTTTAAATATCTAAGTTTAATGAATAAACTCCTTACCTAAAAACTCGATTGTAATAAATCTCCCGATTAACTGACTCTCTGCTTGGAGAAAATTGTTTGAGCTTGTCTATAAATCTTCGGGGTTTATATTTTTCTCCAATTAAAGTCGCTGCCAATTTTTTATATTCAACAGCTCCGTTAGAATTAGGTTTGAAATCTGTAAATGAGACAAATCCCGCCTGTGCTTTTTGAGTGTTCACATCATAAGGAATTACTGCCATCACGGGAATATCTGTAGTTCCCTCGATATCCTCGATAGATAATTCAAAATTTTTGTTATGGAATTTATTTATAATCAGTCCGTCAATTTGAGCCCCTCTTAATTTTGCGAGTTTGATTGCCTTTAAGGTGGTGCTCAAAGTAGAATAATCTGGAGTCGTCGCAACAAGAATAATGTCTGAAGCCAACATTGTCGCAAGAGTTTCTTCACTTAATGCAGGAGAAGAATCAATAAGAATAGCGTCGTAATCTTTCTTGACTGATTTGATTTTATCTTTTAATTTAAGTGGGTTCACTTTCTGCTTTGGGAACATTGAAGAAGGAACTAAATCAAATTTTTTCAGTTCAACAACAGCGTCTTTCATATGTGAAGTGCCATCCAAAACATGGTGAAGAGTTACCTCTGGATTTACAATATTAAAATGCATACCCAAATTAGGGGAGGATAAATTCCCGTCTATTAAAAGGACTTTTTTACCGAAATCAGCTATCGCAGAACCAAGATTAGAAACGACAGAAGTCTTGCCAACACCCCCTTTAAGGCTCAAAATGCCTATAGCTTTCCCCATGATATTTATAATACATTACCCTTTAAAAAGTCTACCAATCATACAGGAGCGTGTCTAAAAAATAATTCTAAAAAGTAGGTTCACCTCAAATAGTCAACT
>CAYHMF010000010.1:0-17793 GCA_964357655.1 Candidatus Woesearchaeota archaeon
TTGATTCGTACGGCGGTGACTTGGCGGCTTCTAACGGTGATGGTCGGGTGGTTTTTCTTAAAGTAGTTGGGAAGGTGTACAAAAAATAAAATAAAAAAATAAATTGTTTTTATTCCGCGTTTTGGGAATTATCTGCTACGATGTCTTTTTGTTTTTTCCAGAATTGGACCTTTTGCCAAAATCCTCTTTTTGGGGTTTCAGTTCCCGCAACACTATCATTTCTCGTCGCATCAGCATTTCCTTGTCTGTCTGCTTTTATTTTAGCAACTTTCTGATGATTGATTGTTTTTGAATCTGTAGCGAGCACAACATTCCAACTTCCTGCAAGTCTTCCGTCGTTAAGAGTAAGTGTTCCTTTCCATGTTTTCAAACCCTTTAAACCGAGTTCTCTTGTCAAGACAATTTGCCCGACAGAACTTCCAGTCGCCTCTTCTGTCGATTCATACTCATCTCCCAAAGGAATCAGATTAAAACTTACTTTTGTTTCGTTTTCAGACACATCATTTTCATTTGCTATTACAAGCTTGTAGTTGCCACCTTTGTCGACGTGAAGTTTTCCAAATCCTTTTACGATTGCAGTTTTGTTTGACGCATTATCAATTTTGGCGAATCTTTGGGCAACCCAAAAACCATTTATGAGAGTTCCTTCTTGACCATTTTCAATCCATCCGTTTCCTCTTGTTATTTTTACAAAACCAACTCTCTTATGTTTTTGTAGCTCTTTGATATCTTGCACCGCGCTTCCTATATCTGTAGAACTGACTCCAGCAACTGCAGCGTCGTCGATATTTTCTATTGTCGTGCTTGTTTCATCCGCAAGAACAAACATTCCTGCAAAGATGCTTGAAATAAGCAAAGCCATCACTAATATTGTTTCTTTCATTATTTTTTATACCTCCTTTTCAATTTTTATAAATTTGTTTTGGAATCTCACAAATCCCTCGCTTGCAGAGTTTTTCTTCCATTTGCTTTTGCCCTTCCTATGCCCTCTCGCAAAATTTCCTCAACCTTTCTTTCAAGAGCTCTTTCAACTTCGTCGGCAACACTCGAAATGAAATTTTCTTTATCTAATTCTTTCACAACTTTTCTTATGTTTGATTTTATTATTAATGACATTTTATTTTTTTAATGGATTGAATTTTCTAAATCAACAAAACAATTTTAATGCTTCATCAACTAAAATATCTGTTCTGTCCTTTATCTCTTCAATAGTCCATTCTTTTTTATTGTGCAAGGGATATATCTTTTCATTAAGATAAAGTCCATTTTTATATCCAATATTTTCTCCCTTTTTGTCTTTTCTATCTCTTTTTTTATCAAAAGAAAGATTAGACAAATTTGAGTTATATGCTGTTAAAGTTAAATTTCCCAAAGTATGAACATATTCTTCTTGTAATTGTTTAGCTTCTTCCTTATCCCCCTTTGCAATCATATCTATCCAATCTTTTGGAAGCCGTTCTCCTTCGGGGAGTATATGCTCAATAGTAAAAACATACTTCTCTTTTTCCCTTCTCCAAAGATCTTTTTTAGTGTCTTTTGTAAAATGTCCTTCTTCTATCTGGCATAAAATGTACCTTGTTACTTCCGAATTCATTTCATAGATACCCCCCGATAATTTTTCTTTAAAAATCTCATTACTTGCATATCTCTCCGGATTTATTAAAAAAGTTTTAACCAAATTAAAAGAAATATTTTTTTTATTTTTTTCACATTCTTCTACTAATGCAATAAAGATATTATCTAAATTTCTTGTTGCAGGATAATCTGTTAAATTTCTTCTAACAAAATATTTACTTAAAAAATTTAATGTTTCTTTAATTAGCTCCTTTTTATCTTTAAATTCTGTTAATAAGTAAAGAAGAAAAATATATGAAGGAGTTCCTCCTATATTTAAGATATCTATAAATTCTTGATAAAAGAAATCATCTGATTCAGGACTAATAATTCTCCCAAAAGTTACAGATTTATTATTTAATTCTTCTAATAAAAATAAAGCATTTTTTCCATTGTCCTTATCAATTAATTGGTCATAAATTTTTATTAAATTAGATTTGGTAGCTTTACTCTCTTTAACCTTAACTTTTATCTTCTTATCTTGTTTAAATGCATTATAATAATGTCTTAAAAATCTTTCTTGATTTTTGGGGTCATCTGTCAAATTTTCAATTATTTTTTTCCATTCGTCAAAAGAATCTTCTATTTTTTTGTATTTTTTCTTCTCAAGGGTTGAAAGAAGATTATTTTTTATTAAATCAATAGCAGACAAGGGAACCCCTCTATTGTTTATGCTCTCAAAAAGAATAAATGCATCTGAATTTGTATTAACTTCTATTTTTATTATATGTGAAGAATTTATTTTGGCTAATAATTTTTTAACTTCTTCATATTTCATTTTTTCTAATCTTGTAGCAAAAAATTGATATGCTTTGTAGATTCTCTTGTTTCCAATATTTTTTGGTCTTCCCTCTTTTGCTTTTAATATTTGTGATTCTTCGAGAATTTCTTTATAATCTTCAAAATTATTATTTTGATAAGAAAGCTCTAATTTTGTTTCATTCGGATTTTTCTTTTGAATAATTTTATATTTTAAATTTATTAATTCTGATTTAGATTCATCATCCATGGTATTTTCAATTTCTTTTAATTTTGCGTGAATCGCCGAGTATAATAATGAAATAGTTGTTAATCTTTGTTGCCCATCAATTATTTCTAATGCTGGGCTAAATGCATCAGAGGTTTTATTAACACAAATAATTGAACCTAAAAAAGGACCTTCTTCAGAATCGTCTTCTCCAAGAATATCATTAATTAAGTCTTCCCAATTCTCTTTTTTCCAACTATATTCTCTTTGATATTTTGGTATTAAATATTTTACATTCAATTCTGGAGAAAATAACTCATGTAAAGGAATATCTTTGGCTGATTGAATCATATAATTATGTCTCCCCCATACTTTTAAAATCTTTTTCTCTTGAGATTTTTTGCTTGTTTATTTTTTTCTCCAATAATTTTTTTAATTCATCATTTTCCTCGGGTTTCATCAACGGAAATATAACTGTTTCTCTCATTGGCCTTCCCATAAGAAAGCTAAATAATCTTTCTGAAACTCCAAAGCCACACGTCGGAGGCATCCCATGTTTTAACGCGTCGACAAAACCCTTGTCGTGTTCTTGCGCTTCTGTGTCGCCGGCTTCTTTAAGTTTCATTTGCTCCTCGAATCTTTTTTCTTGGTCAAGTGGGTCATTCAATTCAGAATATCCATTTCCAACTTCTGAACCAGCAATAATCACTTGAAACTGTTCAACTTTTCGTGGATTTTTGGGATCCTTTTTTGCAAGAGGAGAAAGTTCAACTGGTTGCCCGATTAAAAATCCAGGTCCAGCAATTTTCTTTCTGCAATATTTCCACAAGCTATCAACCAATCGCCATTTATCGACGCCTTTAGTATATTCAATATCGAGTTCGTCAAGTTTTTTAATAATCTCTTTTTCATTAACAGAAAAAATATTTATTTTTGTGTATTTTTGTATTGTTTTTTCATAATCATAAAGTTCCCATTTTGCCCCCAAGTCAATTTTATAACCATGTGTTTCAAATTTCAAAGTTCCAAAAACTTCTTTAGCAACTTTCTTGTACATTTGTTCAACAAGTTTCATTCCGTCGCTGTAATCTGCATAAGCCCAATAAAATTCCATTTGAGTATAATCTTGCAAGTGTTCCATATCCATTCCTTCATTTCTAAATTGCCTTCCTATTTCGAAAGTTTTTTCATAACCCGCGACCATTAATTTTTTCTGCCATAACTCCCCCATAGAAATTCTTAAATAAACATCAATATCGAGTGCATTGTGGTGCGTCTTGAATGGCGTCGCACTCGCTCCTCCAGCAGAAGTTTCAAGAACAGGAGTTTCAACTTCAAGGAATCCTTTTTCCAAAAGAAAACTTCTAATTGTATTCCAGAATTTTGCTTTTTTAATAAACATTTCTTTTACTTCAGAATCCATAAGAATATCCAAGTATCTTTTTCTAAACTTGTCTTCATCTCCTTGCAAACCATGCCATTTTTCTGGCAAAGGCAAAATTGATTTTGTAAGAAGTTCAAGATTTTTTACAAGAATAGATATTTGGTTTGTTTTTGTTTTGAATATTTTTCCTTCAACACCGACGAAGTCTCCAACATCAATATATCTCTTGAAAAGTTTCATAATTTTTTCTGGCGTTTGTCCGTCTTGCAAAACTATTTGAATATTTCCAGAACCATCTTTAAGAGTGGCGAACGAAATCTTTCCCAAATCTCTTTTGATCATTACTCTTCCGGCAGTTTTTACTTTTGCCCCAATTTTTTCTTTAAGACATTCTTCACACGAATTTTTTTTATCAAATTTGCTAGGATACGGATTTATTCCCTGACTTTTTAATTCTTCAAGTTTTCTTACCCGTTCGTTGGTTATTTGATCTTCACGACTCATGAATTATAAAAAGAAATCTGGTTTAAATATGTTTTTAGAAATACATATCTTTTTATATTCTTTATATTTTGAGTTTTTTATGAGTAAAACAGCTAATGAAAATAGTGTAAGAGTGAAATTTAGAACATGGTATTCCTCTTATAATTCTTGTTATGGAGATTTAGATAGTGAAAGAAGAATAACTCTTCCAGAATCTTGTGTGGATAAACGTATTACTGAAAATAGTGATTATTATAAAAATCTTGAAAAACATTTTGGAATTGAAGAATACAAAGAATTGCTTAAAAACAGAAAATTGTCCAAGAAAGATATAATTATTGTTGGTGAAGGATTTATTCACCCGCAAGGAACCCCTAAACTAGTCCCGACTGTTTACTTAACTCATAGTTATTATCCGGTGAATGAAAAATTTTTAGTAAAAGAAGGTTGGAGAGGTGTTTCTGATTGGAAAAGATATACTGAAAAATCAGAAAAATTATTAAATGGGGTTAATTGGTGGGTTGAAAAACCTAAAGTATAATATTTTCTCTCCCTTTGATAAAATAGTTTTGTTTTTTTAAGAATTATCCAATAGATAATCGTATTTATCCAGTAAAGCATTCATAGAAGTTTTTCCATCTTTAGAATTAATTCCATAAATCATGCATCGTTCTTTTACTCCTTGTACTTTGAATGCTATATTAACCCCGCTTCCAGCAAGAACATTTTCAACTTCAGCAGAAATTCCAACCCTATTTTTTAATCCTTTTCCAGCAATTGCAATAACTCCAAGATTCTCTCTAAATTCTACAGAAGAGTTGTTCCCTACAATTTTTTTGAGGCCATTAATTGTTTTTCCTATATCATTAGTTTTTGGAAAATAATTTTGTTTTAATATCACAGACACATCGTCTATTGAACCAGGGAAAAATTCATAAGGGATTTTTTTTCTGGCAAATAAATTTAATATTTCTGCTCCAATTCCAATTTCTTCATTTAGCCCGTCGCTGTCAATGTCAAAAGAACAAAAACCCTCTTTGTATGCAATTCCAATTATTGGTTTTTCAGGATTACTAATTCTTTCTGTTACTATATAAGTTCCAACTTTTGGGTAGTCTTTAGGATTTCTTAAATGAACTGGGATTCCTGCTCTTTTTACAGGAGCAATTGCTTCAGGATGAAAAACACCAAAGCCAGAGTAAGATAAATCCCTCATCTCAGAAAAAGTTATCTCTTCAATTTTTGCAGGTTTTTTAGGTTTAATCATGTCAGGGTTTGCCGAGAAAATTCCATTTTCATTTGTATAATTTTCATACACTAATGCTTCAAGAGCTTCTGATATGACTGCACCAGTAATATCTCCCCCACCATAATCAAAAGTTGCAATTTGATTATCTCGAGTATATCCGAAAAATCCTGGAACCACCACGGGTTTTTTCGCATCCTTAAGTCTATCTGTTATCATTTTTTGTGATTCAGGTAATATTTTAGCATTTCCAAAATCATTTGTAACTAAGAAAATTTCTTTAGGGTCAATATATTCCCATCCAAATTTAGCAGCCATAAATTTAGCGTTCGCTTCTTCTCCAAAAGCTTTCAATCTGTCTTCATAAGCTCCATCAGATAAATTTCCTTTTTCGTCAACTCTCCTCGCTAATTCTTTTTCAAGATTTATAATTTCTGTTGTCTGATTTGGATATACTTTGGAATATTTATCTTTAATTCTGTCAATTAATTTTCTGTCTTTTGTTTGCGAAAGTTTAACCAATAACTGGGTTGTTCTATCTTCAAAACCATTTTCTTGTCCTATAGCAGACACCACAACAATTTTTCTTCTGTCGTCGTCGTAAGTTATTTCTTTTACTTTTTCGACGCCCTCTTTTGTCGTAAGAGTTTTCCCTCCGTATTTACTCACAATTATTTCTGACATGTTTAATCCAACAATTAAAAGATTTAAAAATATTTTTATACTGCGTGATTACTTAATGATATGAAATAGAATATTTTAACTAAACAATTCATCTCTTCCCATATTTTTTATAACCTCGTCCCTCCAATTCCTCGTTGACTAATTCATCCGCAATAATTTGAAAATTATCCTCCCTATTCGCGTGCTTGTAAATTATTTTGTCAAAATTCTCTTGAAGTTTTTGCACTTTAAGAAATAATTCCATTAATGTTGGGTGTTTAACTTTATATTCTCCTAAAAGCTGTTTAACAACTAATTCAGAATCAAGGATGCAAGTAATTTCTTTTTCTTCTAATTTTGAGGCCAATTCCAACGCCTTAATCAGTGCTTCATACTCCGCAATATTATTTGTTACAAATTTTCCAATAAATCCTCTGTATTTCGTAAGAATCTCTCCATCTTTTCTCACAATTACTCCTATTGCGCCAGGACCAGGATTGCCTCTCGAACCGCCATCTGAGTTAGTATAAATCATGTTTACCTCCAATAGGTTCGTGAAAATATCTATTTTCTCTCGAACCGCCATCTGAGTTAGTATAAATCATGTTTACCTCCAATAGGTTCGTGAAAATATCTATTTTCTCTTGCTCCCCCGTCGGAATTTGTGTATATCATTTCATTTTCCAATTATTTTATTTCTTCGGCAATTCCAGAAATATCTATTTTAGAAACTTTTGAAGGAATTGTATTCGTGCTTAAAATTTCGGCATACTTACTTAATTTTTTCAAGGAGTTTTCCAGAAATAATCCGTGCACAGCAATACAATAAATTTTTTTCGGCTTGAATTTTTTAAGAAGTTTAATTGTTTTGAGCATTGTGTGCCCAGTGCTTATTATGTCGTCGATAATAACAAGTTCTTTATTTTTTAAGTCAATTCCTCCATCAAGTTTCACCTGAACTTTTCTATCCCCCAATCTTTTCTTTCTCAAAATCACATGTTTTTTTCCAAGGATAATTGCTACATTTTGAGCCCACTGGTCACTTTCTATATCCGGACCAACAAAAACAGGATTTTTCAATTTAAGTTTTTGGATATAATTTGTGAGAACATTTACAGAACTCAATCTTTCCCCTTTTTTAAAAACTTCTTTAACTTCTTTTATTCTGTGCAAGTGAGGGTCAACAAAGTATACCTTATCAAAAACCTCGAAGAGCTTGCCAAGTATTTGAATGCTTATCGCTTCTCCAGAATTGAATCTTTTGTCTTGTCTAAAATAAGGGGGGTATAAAGAAAGAAGTTCGATTCTTTTTGCCCCAAGGTCTTTGGCATTGTAAGCAGCAAATAAAACCTCAATTATTTTATCACTAATCTCTCCAAAAAAAGATTGAACAAAAATTAAATTTTTCCCTCGCACATCTTCTTCAAATTTTACATAAATTTCACCATCAGGAAATTTTTTCGTCGTAAGTATTTGAAATTTAGCCCCAAACTTTTTCGCAATATTCTTGCCAATATGTTTTGCACCAGAACAAACTATTACCTCTTTTGCCATCAATAAACTAATTAAATCTTTTTTATAAATCTTTCATACTTCAAGTATATCCCCCTCTTTAGAATTTTTCTCTAATATAATTAAACAACGAACTTACTTTGCTTAATCTTTTCCCTTTTTCAGTATAAACATAATGTCTGAAAGAGACTTTTTCTGGCAAGTTCATCACAATAAAATTAGTGGTACAATTTCTTATATATCCCTCATTAACTAAATGCTGTTCTTTTTCCGGCTCACTCCCACGACAAATGATTTCCCCTTTTTTGAATGATTCAATATATTCGCAAGATTGGAGAAAATTATCAATTTTATTTTTTAAAGTCATGTTTTTTTAGGTTTTGTTTAATTTATAATATTTTCTATACTCAGATATGCAGAATTTTAAATGTTTTAAAATCTTGAAATCGTTCAGACTTTTCCTCAACTTTTATTATTTGAGAATGTTTCGGCCCTTTCTTGCACAATTCAATCATTGTGTTAACCTTATCAGCGTCGCCTTCCAGAAAAATTTCTATTCTGCTGTCCTCAAGATTTCTGACAAATCCCTTGACGTTGTATCTCTCTGCATTTTGTTTGATAAACATTCTAAAAAAAACCCCCTGAACTGTTCCTGTAACATACAATCTAACTGATTTCTTCATATTAAAAATAGCTTAAAAGGATTATTAAATATTGTGTTATCAAATTCCTCGCCTATCCAACTCGTTATTCACAACGGCGACGGTCTGACTTGCAAAATATGTTTTTGGACCAATAGAAATTAGTGTCGCACTTTTTTTTAACCGTTTAAATTCTCTTTTAGGGAGCCCCCTTTGGTCACCTAAAATAAAAACACAATCTTTTGGAATTTTGACTTTTCTGATATCTTCTCCTTCTTTATCGAGGACAAAAATTTCGTTTCCGTTTTCTCGGAGTTCTTCAATAACCTTCAAAAAACTTTTCTTTTCAATAAAACATCCCGGAAGAATTTCCCTTTTTTCTCCTTCTTTATATTTATATAAAACTTTTTTAATAAACCCCCCAACATCTTTTTTGCTCAACGCCGTGTTCTTTGTAATTGTAATCTCAATATGTTTTGGAGGGTCAGGCATTCCATAAAGAACAAAATGAAAAACAACATCTTTTCTAAATTCGTCCGATAAATAAACCGCTTGAATAAAACTATGAATAGCGATATCCATTCTTCCTGCCTTCATTAAATTCTCAGATAATGCTTTTCCAGAAGTTGCCCCCCGAGCAGAAAAATAAACTATGTGTTTCATATTAATCAATTGAATTCAAAGTATATAAATATTTAAGTAATTCTGGATTTTTTCAAAATGGTGGATTATATAAATCAGTTATATTTAATAAATAAAGGACTTGAGCCAAATAAAAATTTTTTAAAATCATTATACAAATGTAAAGATTTACAGAAGGTTTCCAAATGGTTTGATGAATTGGATTGCCATAAGTCACGGAGACAACCAAATAATGTGACGTCATTAAGCAAATTTCTTAAGGGGATTAATTCAGAATCTTTTATCGCACTTCAAATAGGTTCTCCAGACCCTTTCGATATTAAATATTGTGCGAGTTTTAGAGATTCGAAAAAAGTCAGTAGATTGGCGTGGGTTGCTTGTCCAAATAACGAAAATAATTTTAATATAATAGAAGCAATATACAAAGAATCATTTAAATCTAATCTCAAAGATGAACCAATTAAAGAAGGACTTCGCGAATATTATAATTGGAGAAAAAATTTAGGTTATTAATTTTTAAGCGATTGAGATATTTTAATATTTTTAAAAATTATTTTTTATCTCCTGCATAACAAATTCTCCTTTAGCAAATATTTCTTTCTCGTCGAGAACTTTGTACATTCCAATAAATTTTTCTCCAGAAAACACGCTGATAATATTTCCTTTTTTTGCCTTATTAGTCTCCAAAACATCTTTTAAGTAAATAGGAGAGCCATGAAAAAGTTTTTCAACACAGTCCTTTTTTACTTCAACTTTTTCATAAACTTTAGAAACAACTTCTGCAGGAATAATAATTTTCCTTAAAAGTTCTTCATTTCCATTTCCGTTGGAATAATCTTCGACGGCTTTTTCAAAATCGTACAAATTTACAGAAGGGGAAATTTTATCGTTTTCCATAAAAATTCCTGCGCGGATTCTTCGCAATTCCAGCATATGTGCTCCAACACCAAGTTCTTTTCCCAAATCATCAATAAGTTTTCTTATGTAAGTTCCTCCTTGAACTTCTGAACTAAACAATATATCGTTTCCATTTTTTTCAAGAAGCTCGAAACTTTTTATTTCTCTTTCCCGCTCTTGCCGTTTAACTCTGGATTTCACAGGAGGAGTTTGTAAAATTTTTCCAGTAAACTTATCTTTGATTACTTTCTTTATTTTTTTTAAATCAACATCTTCATGAATTCTCATAACCCCCACATACTCTTTATTCTCGCCAAGGAAGTATCCTGTAAGCTTACACGCACGATTTAAGGCAATTGGCAAAACTCCTGTGACTTTGGGATCAAGAGTTCCAAAATGTGCGGTTTTGCGAGCCCCGAGAGTTTTTCTGATAAAATCAGAAACATTAAACGACGTCGGTCCAGAAGGTTTATCTATATTTATAATTCCGAATTCTAAGAGTTCTTGAATTGGTTTTTGTTTCATTTTTTAATTAAGTTCTTATGTGTTAATAAATATTTTAATTCTACAGGCAAAATTCCTTTTCCCCGTTTAACAACAACATAACAACCAACAATTTTTGCTTTTGTCGACCCAATATTTTTTATTGTCTCTCTTAAACTACTTCCAGTACTAAAAACATCGTCGACAATTCCAACAATATCTTTTTCATTAGGAACATAACCATCTATTAAATTTTCTAATCCGTGTTCTTTTGATTTATCTCTTACCATGGATAATTTTATCCCATATTTTGAAGAAATATAATCTGCAAGAGGAATCCCCCCATGCCCAGAACAAGCAATACATGTAATTGGTTTAGGGATAATAGAATAAATCCAATCTCCTAACTCTGCTTTAATTTCGGGATATCCATAAGCCTTTTTTATGTTTATATAATAATTCGATTTGCCCCCATTTCTTAAATCAACTTCCTTAAATTCAACAACCCCCAAATTATTTAATTTTTGGATTAATGATTCTTTCATTTTTTCAATGTCCATAATATCTTTATTGATTTCGCTGTTATAAATTTAGCTATGTTTCCTTTTTCAATAATAAACAATATTTAAAAACAATAAATATTAATTACAATAATGTTACAATATGAAGGAGCTTTTAAATTTGTTTTTAGGGTATTCAAAGAATCTTTTTTGATAATTTTGGGGATTTTTCTTGCGGGTTTTGGACTAGAGGGATTTCTCATTCCAAATGGTTTTATCGACGGAGGAATTACAGGAGTGTCATTGTTAATGCATTTTTTAACTCCAATTCCATTTCCCATTTTATTATTTTTAATTAATTTGCCTTTTATTTTTCTTGCCAAAAAACAAATCGGAAAAAATTTCGCATTTAAAACATTTCTTGCTGTGCTTGGACTTTCATTGTCTCTTTTAATAATAAATTACCCGGTCATAACTTCTGACAAACTTCTTGTTTCTATTTTTGGTGGATTTTTTCTCGGGGCAGGAATAGGACTGTCTGTAAGAGGAGGAAGCGTTCTCGACGGAACAGAAGTTCTTTCAATTTATTTAAGCAGGAAAGTAAATATGAGCATTGGAGAAATAATCTTTTTAATTAATTTAGTAATTTTTTCTTTTGCAGCAATATTCTTAGGAATTGAACCAGCGCTTTACTCTATTCTTATTTATTTGTCAGCTTCAAAAACAGTAGATTTTATAATTGTAGGTATAGAAGAATATATCGGTATAACGGTGATATCTGATAAAAGTGAAGAAATAAGGAAAAAATTAACAAAAAGTCTTGGGAAGGGGGTAACAATATACAAAGGAAGAAAAGGATTTTCAGAACCAACAGAATCTAAAGATATAGACGTGATATTCACTGTTGTGACGCGACTTGAAGTTTTAAAAATAAAGCATGAAATAATTTCCATAGACCCGTCAGCCGTCATAATTGAACATAGCATAAATGAAGCAAGAGGCGGATTCTTAAAGAAAAGGCCAGTTTATTAATTTGATATTAAATATTTTTTGCATATCCCTTAGCTATTTCTTTAATTCTTTGTCACCTCTTTTAAAAGACAACAATTTGGAAAAGTTTATAAACCATGTTTTCTCTGATTTTTGATATATAACGTAATACAAAATAAACAAAAATACTCAAAATGAAACAAAGAATTTCAATAACAATCGACGAGAAAAAGATGAAATTAGTGGAGAATCTTCTGAAGGAAAGTTCAAAATTTAGAAACAAATCTCATTTCATTGAATATAGTTTAGACAGATTGCTTAAGGAGGAAGTTAAAAATGACGAATGATAAACAACTAACTGAACAGCAAAAAGCAAGGAAACTTTATTCTCTTGCAGGAGAAAGAGGGCTTTATACAAATACTAACTTTGATATGTTTACGCATGAGCCAGAATGGATTTCTTTGCAAGACGGAACCGGATACAAAATTCCGTTAATTAATCCAAATTCTGAATTAGATGGAATCAAACAAAATGTATACACTTCGCCATTACTTTTTGTAACATTAACTGGTTTGCTTAATCACGGGACAATGATTCTTACTGGAGGTCCTGGTTTAGGTAAAACAACAAGCTCTGAACTTGCAGGTCCAATGCTAACTGGAACTTCTTTAGAAGATGTTTTAGCGTCAGAAATTCTAGGGCACCCTCAATTAACTGAAGAAAAAATGATTGCTTCTTATGATTTAGGAAAATTAGTTCATTCAGGTGAAAAAGAAGTCATCCCTAGCAGATTTTTAGATTCTCCTGTAAAGATAATTGATGAGGGGAACAGAATGCCTCCAGATACTTTAAGCATATTAATGAGAGTGGCAGATACTGGGAAAGCGATTTATGGAGGGAAAATTTTAGAAGGGAAAAAAGGTCCGCTTTATTTAACTGCAAATTATGCAGACGATGGAAATTTTCAATTGACCCCTCCTTTTTTGGATAGGTTTGATGTGGCGGTCATGGTAACAAGCCCTGCTCCATGGGATTTGAGAACTATTAGAAAAAGAGGAGATGAAAAATTAAATGGAGGGTTAGAAGGTTTGGCTAAATTCCCAGAAGAATTAAAATTAGATTTAGACAAAATAAGAAAAGAAATTAATTCTCTCCCAGAAGAAAATGAAAATGATATGTCTCAAATAGAAGAATTTTCAGATTTTGCTTATGCTTCTTTAAGATTTTCAGAGGTAGCAAGTAATAATTTATCAAGAGCAACTAAAGGAAACGCATGGGCTGTGAATCAGAATGAAGTTGCAGGGAAATATCATTTTCTTGATTCCCCACATACACAAACAGTTAATGAGATTACAATAAGAACAATGAAAGCAATGCCACGTTATGCAAAAGCATTTGCATGGTTTAATGGAGATAATAAAGCAACATTAACCCATCTTAAAAAAGTCATGCCTTATTTGTTATGGCATAAATTGATTCCTATAACTATTTTGTTAGATAAAGATAATCCAAATAAATATGCAAACGATAGAATTGCATTCGCTGAAGAATTGATCAGAAAATTAGAAACTGATTATTCTGAATTTATGAATCATGAAATTCGTAAGAAATTTTACCTTCCCGCACTTCATGCAATTGAAGAAGGAAATCTTTTAGGAAAATCTTTAAATTCAGAAAAAATAAGAACAATTGCTAAAAATGCAATTATTAAAATTGGAGAAATTGATTCTCCATGGGCAATAAATTTAGCAAATCATTTAGGGTCGTTATATAATTCTAAACAAAATGCTATTAACCATCAATGAAAATAAGAAAATGAAATCTCAAACAAATAAAATAATCCTTAAAGGAGTTGAATACACTCAAGCAGAAGCAGATGAAATTTATAATGAATTGTTAAACCCAGTTCAGAATGCCCCTCCCAACAAACCAAATTTTTCCGTCGGAAAAAACCCTCAATTTATTACAGACCAAAATTTATATAATGAAATTATTAAATATCTGGACAAAACTTTTTCAAATCATAAATCTAATCTTTCAGGAAAATTAAATTTTACCGACGGAGTTATGAAGGGCTCAAACCCTTACATTGCTGTTGCAGTAGACATGTTTTTGAAAAAACAAAACATTAAGCATAGAATAGCGACGCAGAGAGATTTGGAAACAAAAATTCAGATGTTTAAAGATTGCTATGAAGACACAGGATTGGCATTAAGAAGCACCAAAAATCCAAATAAAAGTTCAGCAGAGCATTTGTATAATCAGATTAAAAAATCAAACCCAAAATTAAAATTTCCAATATTTATTGAATTAAGGGATTTGGAATTAGATTCAAATTTGAATTTTAATCTTACTTCTCAATCAAAATATAAAACAGCAGATTGTTTAAATTGGGAAGATGGAACACATTATTCCCAAATTGATGATTACGGGCTTCCAAAAGTAGAAGATGCAAGTTCACCAAGACAAATTTGGACAAGAAAAGACGGGCTTGCCGGAGTATATCTCGACGGGGGTCTGGACTTCGACCCCAGTAGCGGGAACGTGTTCGATTCGGATGGCAATGGCAGGGTGGTTTTGGTTCCCGCCGAAGGCGGTGCGCCGTAAAATTAAGGAGAAAATGAAATGATAAATGAAAAAAACAAAATAAAACAGAAAATAGGGCAGGAATTTAATGTTGGAGAAGCATGGAATGTTGGAATGAAGTCATGGAATAACCCATCGATACCCACAGTTATCTCTGTGAGAAATAAAGAGGAAAGAGAAAAATTGGGAAAAATTGGGCAAGCTCTTGGCAGTGAATTAGCATTTATGAAATTTCCCGAATTTCAAACATATGAAAATCTTGAAAGAATCCTTGAAGAATTTCCAGAAGACCCGCAAAGAGCTTTAAAAGCAATAAATAAGCATGAAGTTTCTCACAGATTTTGCCCGTATGATTTAGTTACTTTCATACTGCTTTTTTTTGAAATTTCAAAAGCATTAAAAGGAAAAGCATCTGGAGATGAAAAAGAGAAATCAAACAAACTATTAAACCTTTTTACAGACATGAATGGAAATACTAATTTAGCAAAAAGAGGAGATGAGGATATTCCTTGGCTTTATGAAAATTTATCAAGAAAAAATTTTCAAAATTCATCATTAGGAAGAGTTTATGCAAGGAGCATGGAACTTGCATGGAAAAAATCTCTTTTGCCAGAAGAAACCAAATTAACTGAAAGAGAGCAAAATGCTGCAAAAGAAATATCGAAAATTTATTCAGGAGATTATTTTAATAAATCAAATTGGAGAAGCAATGCCAATCAATATGCTTCAATCATGTCAGAATTTTTAGACGAAGCAGAAAAACAAAATAAAGAGGGAAATTCAAGCAATTCTCAAGGAGATGGAAGTCAAAGTTCTTCTAACTCAAATCAATCAAAAGGTTTAATGAAAAAATTAAAAGAAAAAATATCAGGAAAGAAAAACAAAGATGAAAAGCAAGATTCAGATGGCGAAGGAGAAAATAAAGAGGGAGATGGGGGGGAGAGCAATAAAGATAAAAAAGGGAATTTTATTTATGGACCAGATGATATTTCTTCAAACATCCCGGATTTTATCGATGATAAAACTGCCACAGAAATTGCAAAGCGTCTTGCCGAAATAGGAACAAATAGTTTGCCAACAAATCCTCATGGATTAAAAGATTACAAAGATTTGATGGCTGGTTTTGGAAGAGGGGATCCAAAAAAGGTTTCTTTAGAATTTTATGAAATGCTTGCAAAATCTTATGATGTTATTTTTTCAACTCAGCCATTTGGAAGACCAAGAGTAAATCCATTTCAACCAGTTAAATGGAACCCCGGTATGCCTGTTGAAAAACTTGATGTAGATTATTCTTTTCAAACAGGAGGGAAATTAATTCCCGGGGTTACAACTTATGCATGGAATTCAAGAAGAAGGGAGTTTAAAGGAGGACTTGAAGAAATTGTTCCAGATTTAGACATTTACTTAGATAGTTCACAATCAATGATAAATCCAACAGAATCTATCAGCATAGCTGTTCTTGCAAGTATTGTTTTATCAAAAAAAGCAAATAGAAAAGGAGCTAAGGTCAGAGGAACAAATTTTAGCGGAGAAAATCAATACTCCTCAACAGAATTCACAAGAGATTTAACTTCTGTTTTGGAAAATTTTATGACTCATTACAATGGCGGGACAATTCTCCCTGTAGACAAACTTTTAGAGTCAACAGGCCCCAAACAGGTCGTTATAATTACAGATACTTATTTAGCAAATAAAGAAAAAACTGCAAGCACAATTCTGGAATTAATAAAAAAAGACAGAAGAAACAAGGTAACAATTTATGCAGTAAGCCCACAAATTGACAGAGAATATCTTGAAAATGCTGGTGCAGAGGTTATTCAAGATACATCTGCAAATATATTTAAAAAAGCAATAGGAAAAGCTAATGAGGTTTATGGACAATGAACCCCAATAACGATAAAATAATCCTTAAAGGAGTTGAATACACTCAAGCAGAAGCAGATGAAATTTATAATGAATTGTTAAACCCAGTTCAGAATGCCCCTCCCAACAAACCAAATTTTTCCGTCGGAAAAAACCCTCAATTTATTACAGACCAAAATTTATATAATGAAATTATTAAATATCTGGACAAAACTTTTTCAAATCATAAATCTAATCTTTCAGGAAAATTAAATTTTACCGACGGAGTTATGAAGGGCTCAAACCCTTACATTGCTGTTGCAGTAGACATGTTTTTGAAAAAACAAAACATTAAGCATAGAATAGCGACGCAGAGAGATTTGGAAACAAAAATTCAGATGTTTAAAGATTGCTATGAAGACACAGGATTGGCATTAAGAAGCACCAAAAATCCAAATAAAAGTTCAGCAGAGCATTTGTATAATCAGATTAAAAAATCAAACCCAAAATTAAAATTTCCAATATTTATTGAATTAAGGGATTTGGAATTAGATTCAAATTTGAATTTTAATCTTACTTCTCAATCAAAATATAAAACAGCAGATTGTTTAAATTGGGAAGATGGAACACATTATTCCCAAATTGATGATTACGGGCTTCCAAAAGTAGAAGATGCAAGTTCACCAAGACAAATTTGGACAAGAAAAGACGGGCTTGCCGGAGTATATCTCCTCGGGAGTCTTATCTTCAACTCCAGTAACGAGTACTTGTTCAATTCGGATGACGGTGGCAGGGTGGTTTTGGTTCCCGCCGAAGGCGGTGCGCCGTAATTTTTGCAATGCGAAAAGAATAAAAAGAGATAATTTTTCTTAAGAATCCTAGTCATGCTTGTAAAAGAACGTTGCTAGGCCACACGCCAATTTATTAGAGCATTGTTTAAGTTTATTTTAAGCCAGTAAAAATCAGCTACAACATTAAGTAGGATTAATTTTTCTTACGGGAAAAAATTAATTGCAAATAGAAATATTTGCAACGAAATATGAAGTAGTGTAGAAGGTTTGGTAAATTGGCTAAAGCCATTGCCAGAGCATATCTCAACAGGAGTCTAAACTTCAACTCCAGTAACGAGAACTTGTTCAATTCGAATGACAATGGCAGAATGGCATAGCTGACTAGGTCATAATATGAAAACATATAATAAATTATATGAAGAAATTTGCTCAATGAATAATTTAGCGAATGCTTGGGCGAAGGCAAGAAAAGGAAAAACAAAAAAAGATTATGTTCTTGAATTTGAAAAAAATTTGAGAGAAAATTTGCTTCAACTAAGAAAAGAACTTTT
>CAYHMF010000011.1:0-12829 GCA_964357655.1 Candidatus Woesearchaeota archaeon
TCTCAACACCGAAATTAATCATTTCCAAATCTTCATTTCCTCCAAGGTCGACGCATTTAATATAGTAAGTGTAGTTTCCTGCAGTAAGCCATTGCGATTGCGAGTGCTTGTTCGTCGTAGTTTTACTAAATAGAATATAATCGTCAGTAGTTCCGGTTCTGCTGAATGAACAAACTGCTTCGCCATCTTTGTAACCTGCCAATGTCTCGGCTTCCAGAATTACCTCAACTGTGTCTGAAGCGTCGATTATTGTTTTGTTATTTGGCGACGCCTTTAAAATAACCAGCGAATTTGTACCAACGACTGTGAACTCGTAAGATTCTTGATTAATATTGCTATCATTGTTTGAAGTTGAAGGTTTGTCTTTGCATCTGAAAAAGAATTTGTTTTCTTCTTTGTCTTTTAATCCTGTTAAGGTTGTTTTGCATTCGAAAAGTTGTTGCGAGTTCATGTCAAGTACGCTATCCGAACAAGTCATTGTGGTTTCCATATTTGTATACGATTGGTCTGTGCGACTCCATTTGCACGTCGACGGCTCGTTTGTGTAAACATTTATTTCAACTGAACTTATGTTGTAAGCAATAGGCATATTGTTTGCTAAACTGGTTGTAACAATTAAAGGAGGTGTTGTGTCAGGGCCTTTCTCGACGCAATATTTGAATACAAATGTTTCAAGGTTGAAATTTCCGTTCGCATCTTGACATCTTACATATAATGAATACTCGCCGTCGTTTTCAATTGTCAAATTCACAGCTTCTAAAGATTCTCTGCTCGGCAAACTCATTATTTGTGTGTGGTTATAAGTTAATAATGAACTTCCACCAAAGTCATAAAGCATCTCGTCAAATTTTTCTCGTCGCAAAGTATCCAATTTGCATTTTGCCGGCTCGTTTGTGCTTATTCCAAATGTTAAAGGTGTGAAAGCCTTCACACATCCATCTTTTGAACCAGTGTATTTCACCCACACTCCTGTATCTGGAGGAGTTATTGCTTTGTCAGGAGTGTAAATATGGTCTTTAAGCAACACTGCATCTAAAGTAGTTATTACTGGAGGTTTTACATCTCTTGGGTTAACCCAAGCACATTTTTCTTCTGTTGTTCCAGGATTAAGCAATTGGCACGCCTGTCCTAAACTTCTACATTGATACTCACTGCACGGAAGAATACTTTGCTGGTTGCACTTTTCACATTCTGTTCCTCCAACAGGTGCGTCCCAAGGTTTGCAAGTAAATGTAATAGTTTGAACTGATTCTTTTTTGTAAGTATTATAATAAATTAACGCAGCGACGACGATTGCGATTCCATATTGAGTAGACGAACTTTTCATAAATGTACTTGTTCCTTGCCCCTTTCCCCCCCAATAAGTGCTAACTAATTGATAAGCCGCAACACCCCCACCTATTGCTTTTGACCAGGCGTCTGTTTCAGATTTATCAAGTCCCATTGCACTTCCAAATGTATTCACAGCATAAAAGGCAGCAACTCCCCATTGTAAACTTGTAAGTGAAGCATCAACAAATGAGCCTTGAGTAGCTTTAAATGCAGTAGAAAGTGTTGAGCATGTTGAGTCTGTGCATTCTTCATGAGTCTTGCTATCAGTTTTTCCTTCAATTGCTATAGTTTTATCTTTTAAATCTTTTTCAAATTGCTCTTTGGTTGTACTTTCTTCAATACCTTTTTCATCTTTAAAAAATACCTTTCCATCTTCCATCTTAGTTATTGTGCTTGTTCCTGCAGCACTTTTAGCGATGTCCCCAATTTTGTAATAAGTTTCACTAAATACATTTTTAGTTTTTTCTACGGCATTCTTTAAATTTGCAATTAAACCAGCACTGGTGGCAGCTTCTATAGGAAGATTTGCCCCCCACACATTATTAAGAAATCCATCTTCTTCACCAGGAGGAGAATTACACTTGCCATTAGAACATCCATATGCGCAAGAACTTTCTATCTCTCCCGCATCACAAGTTCCACCAGTACATATCCCACGATGATAATTGTTATTCAAACATACATGAGGGCAAGGCATTGCAGAAAAGCATTTAACAACATCAGGAACTTCAGCTTCATCATTTGGGGTGATGTTTACTTCAAGTGTTCCTTTTTCATCACCAGAAGTTTTAGTAGTTTCACCTGCTTTACTGTTGAAAGTATTGCCGGCAGGAGCATCAGCACATTCATCTGGATCACCACCGACGCATCCATATGCACAATCGTCAGAACATGTGGGTTCTGTTTTTTTCTCTAGTTTTTTGTCTACCTCTTTTTCCGCCACAGTTGCCAGGTCATCTTCAATTTTCTCAGGATTGCATAACCCATTAGTACATCCATTCTGTCTGCATTCATACGCAATTGAAGAGGTTATAACATTGCAAGTTCCCTCTTTCCCATTTCCATTTGAACATTTAGAATGGTGAACATCCCCGTCATAACATTTATCAAAACAATTATTCGTATTGCATATGCTCGCCCCAACAAACCCAATTCCTCCTCCAATAGCATAAGAAATTGCCACAATTCCAATTACTAAAATAAATATCTGCGTTATTGCAAGCACTCCCTTTTTATTAATTTTTTTCATTTTAATTCGCGTTTTATTTTTAAAATAGTTTTTTTTAATATGGGTAATTCCTTTTTTAAAATTCTAATAAAAATTCCTTTATTGATTGCAGAATAATTGTGGCTTGAAATATTTCTAAAAGTTACAAATATCCTCCAATTCACCTCGGGAAATTTAGATTTTAAATTTTTAGGAAGTTCATTAATAGACTGCCCAATAACTTGCAATCTTAAAACCAACATATCATAACTATCAACATCTTTGTCAAAATTTAGCTTTTTGGTTTTGAGTTGCCTCTCTATTCTTTTAATCATTTCTTCAATATCATTCACATAAATTTTATAATTTGACATACTCTGCCTCTTTTTTAACATAGTTTAATTCTGGTCTCAAATCACTTGCTATAATCAAATCAATTTTTCTTTTAAACAAATCCTCAAAATAAAATAATAATTCAAAATACGATTCTGAAATTTTGTTTTTATCGATTTCAATTAAAACATCAATGTCGCTTTTTGTAGTTTGTTTCCCCTTAAGAAAGGAGCCAAATAATCCAAGTTTTTTAACTCCGTATTTTTTAATTTTCTTTTTATTTGCCTCAATTTTTCTTATTATTTCATCTTTTTTTAACATTTTCCCACCACCCCAATTCCTCCTCCAATAGCATAAGAAATTGCCACAATTCCGACGACTAAAATAAATATCTGCGTTATTGCAAGCACCCCCTTTTTATTAATTTTTTTCATTTTATTATAATCCCCCCTCTGATTGCTTCATTTACTATGCTTATCTTCTTTTTTAATCTATTAAACTCTTCTGGGGTGTAACAAATGAAATCTACTGGCAAATCCAATTCCCAATAGTCATACATTTTTTTAACTCTCTCAAAAAAATTCATATCTTCAAAATCTTTTGAAACAATAATTAAATCAACATCACTATCTTCGTTAAATTTCTTTCTTGACCTACTTCCAAAAAATATAACATTTTCAATGCCAAAATCTTTTTTCAATTCTTCTAAAAACTTTTTAAGTCCTTTGATTAAATATTCTTTTTCACCCATGTTAGTATTTCCTCAGCATATTTTAATAAATCGCTACTTATTTCTTTTAAATTTTCCATAGAAGGGATGTCAGGATATCTAGTATATTGGTATGCAGGATTTAATTCTTTGCAATAATCCTGAATTTTTTTTGGAGCGTTTACTTTTTTGGATAAAATAATTAAATCATGTGTTCTAAACAATCTTTTGAATTTTTTAATATACAATGCCTTTAAGGATTTTTCTGCAGTTTGCTGAAGGAAAAAAACTCCAGAATCAATCTCCCCCCCATTTAAATTATACTTAGCAGTATTCAAATCCTTTTCCGCTTGTTCAACCCATTTTGAATGTTCATCTTTTATTTTCATATTTTAATTCCCCCTCTAATAGCATAAGAAATTGCCACAATTCCAACTACCAAAATAAATATCTGCGTTATTGCGAGTGTCTCGTGCCCTTTTTTAGGGTAGGCTTTTTTATTAATTTTTATCATTTTCACGACGGCGATGTCCCCTTATTTAACATGCTTGAAACATCAACATATCCTTTTGCCCCGAGATAATTTACGGAACTTCCGCAATCTCCTAAGCTCGAGCATATTTGGTTTTGCTGTTCTGCCCACGAGCTAGCTAAACATTCGCTTCCAGAAATAATTTCCCAATCTTTTCCTAATTTTTTATTATAATTAACAACACATTGCGTGCTTGCCCTCGAGCAAACCGAACTTGCGTCTCCTTCTGAATCCCAGAAATTAAATCCTGGAGTGAGTTCTGGAACACATTTATCGCTTAACCATTTACAATCTCTCTTATCTGTATTCTCGCAATCTTGTCTGTCTGATTGAGTGTGACAATCTTGCCATCTATTAGCACGGCAAGCCGCGACTCTGAAACCATTAATATCTGACTCAAGACAAACTTCTTGTCTGAAATCCGCGCACGGCTCGACGCTAACTTCATTATCATAACACACCATTCTAAAATGCCTGCTTCCTGGCAAACCCTTGTCAATGCCTTTTGAATCTGCACACCAAGTTTCCCCGTGTTTGTATGTTTCTCCCTCGAATTCACAACCTAAATCTCTGCAAATATAATCTCCGACATTCGGACTTACCTTGTCTGTTCCTCTTTTGTATTCTTTGCAAGTGCTTCCTAAAAAATAATCGCAGTTCCCGCAAGTTGCTGAATCCGCGTTTCCGTCGACGCTGTCTGTTCCACAGCTCTTGGCTTTGCTAACTACATTAGTCCAGTAAGAAGGTTCATCTACCAACTTAGAATTATAAATGTTCGCAAGATTCCCGCAAGTGTCCTTGAAATAAACTTCATCTGTTCCCTCGACGCAAGTAGTTATTTTTGACTTCCCGCAATTTGTTCCAAAAGAAGGATTCGAACATAAGTTGTCTGCATAAAACGAAACATTCTCATGACTTTCTTCTAACTGGTTGCATTCTTTTTGAGATACAAAAAGACAGTTTTTTGTATAATCTTCTTCATAAATACACGCCCCTTTTACCGACGAGAACGCGCTCGCGATGCACGTGAATTCATTGTCAATATCTGTTTTAAAAATAGCTTCAAGTCCGTAAATGGACGAGAGTCTTGTACATCTTGTTTGCGTAACAAAAGCTGCTTGGTCTCCAATTAAGCAACATCCTAACGAACATTGCGGGATATTGCAATCCGCGCCTTCTCCCCAAACTCCGTTTTCATTTTCACAAGCTTTTTTTGGAGAGTTTTCCATGCATGTTCCCTCGTCGCTGGCAAAACAACAACCCAATTTACAATAACTTGTGGCTTCGCATGACGCCGGAGTTTTAGCATAATTATCATCGCATTCTGATTGAGGAGCATTTTGGCACCATGCCCCGCTTGTTGTTTTTTCACAGCAATATGAAATATTCGCAGAAGCTATAAAACAAAGCGAACTAATTACGAGAACACATGCAATTGTTAATAATAAAATTTTATTTTTCATTTTTCTTGTTTTATTATTTTATTTATTTCTTTTTTTAATTTAGGCAAATCATCTTTTACAACTTTCCAGACGGATTCTAAGTCAACTCCAAAATAATGATGTATTAATTTATCTCTTGTTCTAGCAATTTCGCTCCACGACACAGAAGAATATTTTTTGGTAAATTCTTTAGGAAAATTTTTTACGGCTTCACCAATTATTTCTATTTGCCTTATAATGGCACTTTGTATTAATTCATTCTCAAAGAGTTTTTCTTTGGAAATTCCTTTAGAAAAAGATTCTATTCTTTCTATGCTTTTTAGAATATGCTCTATAAATATCGATGGCTCTTTTATCATACTATTCTTACCTCTTCATTCAATATTCTTTTTTTTAATAAAGGATGAATGCTTCTGTATGTCAATAAATCAACTTTTTTTCTTAGGATTTTTTCAATTTCAATTTCCAATCCAGCCAAATCAAACAAACTTCCGTTAAATTCCACGAGAATATCCACATCACTCCTTTTTTTTTGTTTCCCTGTTGCATGTGAACCAAATATTCCGGCTCTTTTTATTTTATTTTTCTTTAATAACGGGATAATTTTTATTTTTATTTCCTTAATTTTGTCTGTCATTTTTTTTGAATTTTTCATTTTCCCACCTCTTGTTTTCTATTTTTAATTTTTCCGTAGAGCCAACCAATAATTATACCAAGAATAATTCCAACAACCCCCCAAGCTAATGAGAGGATAGTTTTATTAATTATATTTTCAAGTATAGAACAAGTAGAAAATGACCAATCTGCACAAGATTTAGCAGTTATTAATATTCCAAATTCAAGGACAAATCCTAATATCAATCCAATCACTCCCCCCCTCAACCAATAACTCCAATTCTTCCATCCCATTTTATTTAATTCCCCCAGTATTTTTAACAACTATCTTTTTTACTCTTCCCACAAAATCGTTAATATAATGAACCCTCTTTGATATATTTAAAACTTGTTTTCTGTCCATATCAAAATATTCATGAGCAAATAAATTTCTATCTTTAACAAGTTTTTTTAATTCTATAGACAGATTTTGATCTATTATTCCTTTTTCCTTAAGAACATCAAAATATTGTTCAAAACTGGTTGGCATACCAAATGCATTTTTAACTATTATTTCTTCTGCCAAATCTTTCATCCTATTAATAATTGTGAATATAACCATCGACGCAGAATAAAATTTTTCAGAAATTTCTATGCTTTCTTTGTTTAAATTAAAATTTTTTAATTCTATAAAATATTTTTCAATATCTTTTATTATCTTATTAATTTTTTCTATATCGTACATCCTAAAGTCTCCATACAAAATTTATTTATAGATGGTTTAAAATCTAGATACTCGTTCAAGGATTTCAACATAAGTTTTCTCACAAAATCTTTATCTTTTACAATTAAAGGTTTTCCGTCTCTAAAAACTCTAAATCTTATAGAAATAGGCAATTCATTAAATATTGAAATATCTAAATTATCTGACAAGGCATTCATTGCAAGGTATTTTTCTTTTTCAGTTAAATCTCCAATTACACAAATATCTATATCTGAAAGTGCATGTGTTTTTCCAGTTGCATAGCTTCCAAATAAGTACACTGCTTTTACATTTTTTATTTTTCCAATTTCCTCTGCAATTTTTGGAATGTTCTCAAATTTTGTTAAAATTTTATTTTTCATTTTCCCGAACCCCCATACCCTGGAGGCCATGTAAGACTTCTCGACGCAAACTGGAATTTATTGCCAGTATTTCTTTCACTAATCACATAAACCGCTGTTCCGTCGGATAATTTAGTCTTCTCAACTTTTTTATCGTGATAATAATTCATATACGTCGTCGTTTCTGCATCCCCATAGACAGTTTCCGAACTTATTATACTATTAGCCATGCTCACTAATTCATAAAGATTATTATTCAGCGTTATAACGAATGACCCATACTCTTTTGTGTCTTGCTTGGTTAATGTAAGTGAATTGTTGAATGTAAAAACAATTTTATCAGGCAAAAGCTCGACGTCATTAATTCCTCTTTTTAAATTTACAATATATCCTCTTTTCTTAAATGAGTCTTCCAACTTATCAAAACATACATCAACCTCGTCGCTGAGCTCTTTTTCAATCTCTGATTCAATATGGCTGTCTAACATTGGTTGCTGAACAACACAAGTATTATAATCTTCGTTAGTGTAGCATAAATATTCTATATTTGTATTTTTATAAAAAACATAATGTTGAGGATTCATGCTTCCTCCTTGCAATGAAATAGTTTGAACAACTTTTTCAAATTTGTCATTTTCATCTATGCAACTTTGAATAAATCTTGTAGGATTTTCTTCCCCGCCACCGAAGAAACCAGAAACTTCTGGGTAAAACATGTATAATAAAATTCCTAACACAAAAATAATTATTGCCAATATTACAAATATTGTTAACTGTCCTCTTTTATTCACCATCTTTTATTTAAGGAAAACATGTTTAAAAAACTTTATGTATATATTTTAAATTCATTTTAATCAAATCGATCTGGTTTAACAATTGCTATGCAACTGCCTTGAGCATTTCCGAGAGAGTCAGCACATTTAATATAATAAGTTTGTCCTCCAATCCACGACGTAGAATGTTCTTTTTGGAAACCTGCACTCGTCATACTGATTCCTTCTTTTAAATTAAAACCGCAACTATTATTAGTGTAATAACAAGCCGATTCTTCATTTGTTTTTATTTTTAATTTATCTCCTTCTTTGTAAATTCTTGTAACAGTTGGGTAACTCTCGTCGAGGATTACTTCAATTGTCGAATTTCCGTATGCAAGATTTCCCACATCGTCTTCACAGCGTATGAAAAAATTATGGTTTCCACTTCCAATTGTATCAAATTTATTCTCGTGGATTATTCTATCTTCGCTGTAAATAAAATTTTCAGTGTCGTCGTAACTTTCAAAACTATAAGCGCAAGTCGCTTTTCCCTCGTATGCTCCTCCGCTAGTTTTTACTTTTAAGTCAACAGTTATTGGAGTGAATGGTGTATAGATTGGTTCATTTTTAATCTCTATTGAGTTAGTATAAAGTTTTATTGAATCTATAGAAAGTTCTTTTCCAGTCACATAAAAAACATATTCTAAACTATTGTCGTTCTGCGTCCTGTTTTCTTTTAGGAATTGCGGTTTGTCCTCGCATCGGATATAATTCTTATTCACTTTTTCGATGTTTGCTATATTTGTTGTGCACAACCATCCTCTCAAAGAATTTGCCGTAAGCGATGTCTGGCAAGTAAAATTATTTTCCATTAAATCATATTCTTTGCTCTCATTAGAATATTTGCAATTCGCTGGTTCATTAACATACATTGTTATCTGCTGTTCTGTTTTTCCGTATGGAACCGACGAGCCTTTTGCCGGGCTTATGCTTTCTCCGACGTAATTTAAATCAGGAGCAGTAAAATCTGGTTCAGGGTCAAGGCACATGTTAACAACTAAAGATTGTGTGTTTGGATATCCATTAGAGTCCTTGCATCTTACATAAACATTAACTTCATCTTGAACAGGGGTTTCCAAAACATTCATTAATTCCTCGTAGCCCTCGCCATAATCTTCTGCTGTCACATTTTCAAACTGGCTGATTAATCTTTGTAACTCTTGTTGTAATGCTTGCACGCCAGGATAATTCGTTACAATCAAATGGTCTTTTTTATGAGTCGCACTTATTGCATATCTCAGATCATCATATTCTCCGTCGACATAATCCCATTTGCACTTTGCGTATTCATCTGTTTTAATTCCCCAAACAATTGTTTTGAATGCTTCCAAGCACTGACTTGGTTTGCTACTTTTTATTGAGTTAGTGCATTGAGAAGGGCAGTTTTCCAAATTATCAAAACTATAACCTTGAGGAAGATTATCTTTAAGTGGACTGATTATAGGATATGTCACATCATTAGGATTTTGCCAGACGCACTTTGCTCTCGAAGTTCCTTGGTCAATAAACTCGCAACCTGCTCCCAAACTCTCACATCTATATTCTGAACATTCATAAATTTCATTGTTACACTCATCACAATTTTCTCCTCCATCAGGAGCTTCCCAAGGCATACACTGGAATCCTGCTTTTTTTGTTTCCTCTTCCCCGCATCCTGCAATCTTAGAAATAATAGCAAGAATAAGGACAATAACAATTGCAATTATAACTGCAGGACCAAATGAAAATAATGTGCCTACCGCCCCCCAAATTTGGGCATAGATTATCCCCCCAGCAACAGCACTAACAGCACCAGCATATGCAAGGTCTTGTGTAGTTTTACTATCTAATCCCATTATTTTTCCAACAACCATCCCAAAAACATAACCAATTCCTGCAGCAACAACTGCTGATGCAAAAGCGGTTCCTAATCCAGTGTTTGCAGAAGTATAAACCGCAGAAGAAACTTCTCCTGTGACAGTATTAATAACTGGAACAATAGTAGAAGTACTAAATATTGTGGTTCCCATTGCCCAACTTCCAACATACAAAGCTGTTCCACCAGCTCCAACAACATTCATCCAATCCAATTTCCCTCCACTCGATGGATCAAATCCTTCTGGAAGACGCCCGGCATAATCTACTTTTGCGTCAGCATCTGGAATTGCAAAACTGCTTAAACTATTAACATACTCTTCTGAAAGTTTTTTCGCATCTCCTGTAACTCCATAACCCCCGCTCGTCACTTCACCAACATAATTAGTTTTTGCCCCACAATCTCCCAAACTCGTGCACCATTTATTCATTGATTGTGCCCACACTTCTTCATCGGCAACATCGTTTGCAACAGTCACCCATTCACGTCCAGCAATTCCAAAAAATTCACACTCCATTACTTTAACAATATCAACTTCTTGGGTTGCCATTGCACAAGTGCTTGAAGAAAAATCTGCGTTATCGCTCCAAAAATCATTTCCAGGAGGATATCTTGGAAGACAAGCAAATACCGAAGCCATATCATTTCCCGGCTTCCAAATTTCTTTAACAAAACAATGTTTATTTTTTTCACATTTTCTTTTTAATGCATCCCCAGAATATTGTGAACTATATTGAGTGCAAAAAACTCCCTCGTTTGCCACGCAATTTGACACACTCAATTTTTTTCCGCTGTCTAATTCAATTTCATTTTCAACGCAAACTTTTTGTCTTGACTCGTCGCACTCGTCGGTGATTTCCTCACCATCAACGCATTTGTGAAGCCAGTGCAAACTTCCAACAGCGTCGTTTCCGTCGCCAATTGCAGAATCAAATGTGCACCAACTTTCCCCATTTACTCTGTTTGTTCCGTCAGAAGTGTCTTCACAATTTAAATCACTGCATATAAAATCACTCCCTTCGACTCCCTGTCCTCCCCCAATTTTTGAACAAATACTGCTGTCAGTTTTTAATTTGTTGCAATTTCCACAAGTTAGAGATTCAACATTTCCAGATTCTGGATGGCAACTTTCACTTTCTTTTAAAATCATTCCTCCATTCCACGACTCTTCCAAATTATCCGAATAAATATTTTCTTTGTTCCCACAAGAATCATACCAATAGATTCCATATTCCATTTTTGAAATATCCCCGCATTTAATAGAATCCTGTTTTAGGCATTTTGTATTTAATTCAGGGTTTGAGCAAAGATATCCGTCGTGGAAAGTTTCGGAACTGTCAGCACATTCTGTATTTGTTTTAATACTGCAACTTCTGTCGTCGGTAACACACGCTCCTGTGGTGATTTCTGCAACTTTAAACAAACATGAAATTTCATCTTTTAATCCACTTTCCCATCTCTCGACAATACCAAACTCATTTGATAATTTTTGACATCGTGTATCTGTGGTTAAAAATGCCTGTTTTCCAATAATACAACAAGCTTCTTCACATATTCCAATATTGCATGCTTTGTTGTCATAAAAAATTCCTCCATCAGATTTACATTCGTTTTTTGTAGCAGGGTCGCAAAATCCTTCTTTTCCGTCGAAACAGCAACCTTTTGCGCACGCCGAATTAGCTCCAACATTTTTGCAAGTTGTCACATCTTGCGTTCCAACACATTCTGGACTTCCTGAAACAACATCGACGCAAATCGCTCCTCCTACAGTTTCAGAACAACAACCCATAATTTCAGCTGAGACAATTCCAATTTGTTTTATGCTCAAAAAACCAACAATTAAATTAATCGTTGAACCTACTAAGTCCCCCATAGAATCTTTTGGAGCATCTAAAACATTTTCTTCTTCCAAAGAAATTGCCTCTCCAATAATATAACTATTTGCGACGCTGGAATTCATCAATAAAAATATCTGGAAAAAAGTCACAACTAATACTCCTATGCTTTTTTTTATCGCCGAATTTCTAATTTTTTTATTATTCATTATAAAGCTCCTGTACGCAACGCGCAACTTCTAACAGCAAACCAAAATTTCTCGTCGCCAGTTACATCTTCTACAGTATAAATTTTGGCAGCATTATAAATATTATTTACTCTTACTCGAATTTCTGGGTGCATTATATTATAACCCATGTCAGAAAAGTAGCAGTATATTATTTCTTGGTCAACAATTTCTCGAGCAACAACTGCGAGATTGTAAAGTCTCGTCGGAGTTACGATGCTAAAATTAGCTTGATTAGTTGTGACATCATTTTTTGTAAGTGTCAACTCTGCATTGATATCAACTTTCAGCTCGTCGTTTTTCAAATCTATTTCAAAATCACTATAATTAACTTCAACAGTGTAGCCTTTTTTATCCAACGCCGACAACAATTTTTCATTAAAACATTTATTCATATCGTCGTGAATATAATTATATAATTCTTTTTTGATGTGCTGAATCAATAAAGATTGCTGATTTATGCAAGGATAATAATCAATTGAAGTGTAGCACAAATAAGAAATGTTTTTGTCGTCGTATTGAATATTAAATGAAGGATTTGTAGAGCCCCCGTTTTCCAAAATCAAATCAACTCCGTCTCTTATTTTTTCTTTCATGCACGAATCCAAAAAACTATTTGGGTCAAATTCTCCAGGATTTATTAAGTTAGGAATAAAATCACTTTTCAAAAGAAAATATGTACCAATTACAGAAAGAATTACAATTCCTATAATTACAAATATTGTAACTTGCGAGCGTTTTGACGTCGGACAAATTTTATTCATCAATCCCGATGTCAAGGCGGGAGCAGAGCGTTTTGACGTCGGACAAATTTTATTCATCAATCCCGATGTCAAGGCGGGAG
>CAYHMF010000011.1:12929-17750 GCA_964357655.1 Candidatus Woesearchaeota archaeon
CAGAGCGTTTGCACGAGGCAAAATGACCCATCTCACGACGAGCGTGGGCACAAGTTCCTCTTTTATTCATTAACATATTTAGTTTTTGCTTGTTTTAAATTTAACTGAACTTTTGAATTGATCTGGTTTAACAATCGCGAGACAATCATCTTTAGCGTTGTCAAGAAAATCCGCGCATTTAATATAATAAGTTTGTCCGCTAACTAATGAAGTGGAATGTTCTTCTTGGAAACCTGCACTCGTCATGCTTTTCCCCCCTTTTAAATTAAAACTGCACCCGGCGTTAGAATAATAACAAGTAGCTTCTTCACTTGTTTTTATTTTTAATTTATTTCCTTCTTTGTAAATTCTTGTAATAATTGGGTAAGTTTCGTCGAGGATTACTTCAACTGTAGAATTTCCGTATGCAACATTTCCAATATCATCTTCACAGCGTATGAAAAATGTGTGGCTACCTGTCCCTATTGAAGTCAATGTTGTTTCGTGAGTCATTCTGTTCTCGCTGTTAATAGGATTTGTAGCATTGTCGTAACTTTCAGAACTATATGTGCAACTCGCCTTGCTGTTATTTGCCCCATACGCTGTTTTAACTTTTAATTTTAAATTTATAGGAACAAATGAAGTGTATTGTTCTCCCTCGGGGTCTATAGAACTTACGACAAGTTTATTCGTAGTTTGATAAAGAGAATATTCAAAACTTTCACCATTTCGCGTCCTGTTTTCTTTTGGGAATTGCGGTTTGTCCTCGCATCGTATATATTTTTTATTAACTTTTACAAGACCAGTCATATTTGTTTCACAGAACCAACCATTTATAGAATTCGATGTCAGCGATGTTTCACAAGTAAAATTATTTTCCATTGAGTCATAACTTTTATCCTCGTCGGAATATTTGCAATTCGCCGGTTCATTGACATACATTGTTACTTGCTGAGATGTTGCATTATATTTGATTAATGAACCTTTTGCTGGACGTATGCTTCCTTTAATGCTAGATAAATTAACTGCAGTTAAATCTGGCTCAGGGTCAAGGCACATGCTAACAACTAAAGATTGCGGGTTTGAATATCCATTAGAATCCTGACACCTAACATAAACTTTAATTTCTTTTTCAACAGGCGTGCTTAAAACATTTACTAAATCCTCATAACCTTCGCCATAATCCTCCGATGTCACATTCGCAAATTGACTAATTAAGTTTTGTAATTCTTGTTCCAATACTTTTACCCCAGGATAGTTCGTAACAATAAGGTGCTCGGTTTTGTGAGTAGAACTTGTATCATATCTCAAATCATCATAATTTCCGTCGACAAAATCCCATTTGCATCTTGCATGTTCATTTGTTTTAACTCCCCAAACAACTGTTTGAAACCCTCCTAAACACTGGCTCTCTGAACTGCTATTCAGCGTGTTAAAACATTTTGCAGGACAACTTTCCCAAGTAGCAAATTTATATCCAGATGGAAGCTGATTGTCAAGCGGGCTCATTAGAGGATATGCAACATCATCAGGATTTTGCCAAATGCATTTCGGTCTAGAAGTATCTCCGTCAATAAGTTTACAACCTGCACCTAAACTAGTGCATCGATACTGACTGCAAGGTTTTAATGGGTCTTCATGACATAAATGACAATCCTCTCCACCGACAGGAGGTTGCCAAGGTCGGCATGTGAATTTTACTTGTCTGTCTTGTGTTCTTCCCCAACCACTAATAAGTATGTATACCACCCAGACAAGATTTCCAGTAGCTCCTGCAGCTTGAAGTGCAAGTGTTGCTTCTTTGCCAGATACTCTTGTCCAATCTGCAATTAATTTTGCATTATACGGCATGTTTCCTCCAGCAACAAATTGATAAAACTTATACTTACCCGAATTTTCATCTCCAGGTTCTATATCTAATAAATAATATAGTATAAAACCACCTATATCACCTACCAGTAAACCAGCTTCCGGACGAGCATGAGTTACCCAAGGTTGATTAAATGTAGATTCTCCATCTGGATCTGCATTAGCCCCTCCCTCAAGATTTTGAAAATGTTCTACATCTTGAAACTCTACCAATTTTCCAGGAACAATATTTTTATATTTTTCATAATTCTGCCAATCAACTTCTGATGAAATTAACCCTCCACTAGTTTTCTGAATTATAACATTGTTTGTCCCTTTTCCAAGATAATTTATGTAACTCCCACAATCTCCGAGCGAAATACATGCATCATGCATCTCTCTATAAAATTCCTGTTTTTCACAATTACAATTTTTTTCGCATTTATAACGCCCCCACTTATTTTTTTGATATAAAACCGTGCATGTCGTGCTAGCTAAAGCACATGTTTGTATCGCAGTTTCTTCTCCATCATCGCTATTTAAGTCAAATCCTTTTGGATATTTTGGGACACACAATTCAAATCTAAAAATTTCCCCAAAATAAATAGTTTCCATAGCACAATGTTTGTTGTTGTTGCAGTTTGTATTTCTGGAATCGGCATTTCTATTGTAACTTGTACAACTTGTGGCTTCATTAGGTACGCAAGAAGCTAGAGATAGTTTTTTATCCCCTTCTTCAATTATTTTTTCGCTACAAATTTGCCCCCTATAATCTTCGCAACCATCAAGTTCAACTTTCCCTTCGTGGCAGAACGCAACCCAATGCCTGCTTCCAACAGGGTCACTTGAAAGAGTATTTCCTCCCCAGGGATTTGTCTCTCGCCCAATAGAATTATCATATACACACCATTTTTCACCATTATATCTTGGGTTTCCAAATTCATCAACACAAGTTAAATCTTTACAATAGAAATTTCCGTCGGCTATTTTCGCACTTGTTGGAGTAGATTCAGAACATACACTACTCAAAAAACGATTGCAATTTCCACAATCTTGCGAATTAATATTTCCTTCTCTTGGATTGCAACTTTCGTTTTTTGCTAAAATTTTTCCATCATTCCAAGAAAAATTCTTATCAGAAGAATAAATATTTTCTTTATTTCCACAAGAATCAAACCAGTAAATTTCGTCTTTTTCGTCGAGACACCCAACTGATTCTTGCCGTTCACACGAAGTATTCAATTCAGGATTAGAACAAAGTTTTCCCTCGTAATAATTTCCATCACATTGTGATTCTACTTGTATACTACATCCTTCTTCAGAAACGCACGCGCCTCTTGATTGATTACTTTCAATGAACAAGCATTCTTCAAGTGTTACTTTTGGTCTAAAATCTTTTATAACTCCAAAAATAGAGGATAAATAATTGCATCTTTGTTGAGTGTTAAAAAAAATTTGGTATCCTAAAATGCAACATCCTTGCCGGCATTCTGCGATAACACAAGTTTCATCAGTATTCCAAATACCCCCTCCACTTTCACATTTATCTTTTGTAGCTCTTGCAGTACATAAACCTCTTACTCTGTCAACACAACAACCAATTGCGCAACCTAAAAATTCAGAACATTTTCCAGGAATTAAATTAACAGCACATTCTGACGAATCATTGCTCTCAATATTTTGGCAAAGTTCTCCACTAACTTTTTCTGGGCAACAATAATCTGCTTCAGCCGAAACCAATCCAATTTGTTTTATAGTTAAAAAGTTCATGAGAAGATTAAGTCCTAAATCAAAATTATTCCCCCCGATATCAATTTTCTCAGATAAATTATAGGATTCATAAACAAAATAACTATCTACAGACGACATATTAAGTAATAAGAAAATTTGAAAAATTGTTATAATCATTAAATTTATATCTAAATTTTTAGTGCTTGTGACTTTCTTTAGGTTATGCATTTTATATTCCTGGAGGGATTACACACCCTCTTATGGCGAATTTAAATTTCTCTTGAGTTTTTTTATCTGAAACAGAATATATTGTTGTTAAATCTCCTCTGCTAAATTGGTCGACATAAAATCTTGGATAAATTAAACTAAATCCTTGATAATCAAAATAGCAAAATCTGGATTCAGATTCAATTATCCCCCAAACAATCGTCGCTAAATCATGAAGTTCTGTATAAACAATGATTTCAAAGTTCTCTATTTTTTTTGTTTCTTCTGTTTTTGTAAGAACTAAATTAGCATTCACATTTACAAGAACTTTTTTAGGGAACAAGTTAACTTCAAATCCATTGTATGTAGCGTCGACAACATATCCTTTATCCCCTAATTCTGCAGTTAATTTATTCCAGCAAATTTCAACATCATCGTCGATATAATCTTTTATTTCATCTTCTATATGACTCATTAAAACAGGTTCTTGGTTTACGCACGCAGTATAAAAATATGGGGTGTGGCTCAAGTAAGCAATGTTTTCGTAGTCGTGAATAACATAAAAAGTAGAGTTTGTGTACCCCCCATTTGTCAAAATCAAATCAATTCCTTCTCTTATTTTATCTTTCATGCACGAATCCAAAAAACCATTTTGGTCAAATTCTCCAGAACCTCCGAGGTTAGAAAGAACATCACTTCTCAAAAGAAAATAAATAGCAATTACAGAAACAATCAAAATTCCGACGACAACAAAGATTATCATTTGTGCCTTTTTCATTTCTTTTTCTCCATTAATAATTTAATTGCTTCTTCAATAACATGGGATTTATTTCTGTATTTTCCTTCTTTAAGAAATAATTTAATCATTTCTGCAGTTTTTTTATCAATTGTCGCCGAAACCCTTTCTTTCATAGTATTACCCCGTATTATTTAATATATTTTATATTATAGAGTAATACTCATTATTTAAATGTTTTTAATCCTCTACTAGGATAAGAACTTGTTTAGAGAAGTTTGAATAATTCCTATTTCTTCTTTTCGAACTTCTCTTAGAAA
>CAYHMF010000012.1:0-17592 GCA_964357655.1 Candidatus Woesearchaeota archaeon
TGATAAGATGTAATGATCAAATAATTAGCTCGATGCTAATTATTAGACACGCTCTCCTCACAACAACCTTTAAAAACCCATTTTTTCTAAATTAAATATCCAGGGTAGGACTAAAATGATAATAGCCGCACTATTAACAAATATCAAAGAAACAAATGGCTACAAAAAATTCACCGAGAAAAGGAAGTTTGCAATTTTGGCCCAGAAAAAGGGCTGCTAAATTTTTACCTAGTGTAAACTGGGACGCTATTAATTCTAACAAAACTAAATCGCTTAAAGGTTTCATATGTTACAAGGCCGGCATGATTTCGGCTTATGTAAAAGATAACACTCCTGATTCTATGACTAAGGACAAAAACATCGCGGTGCCTGCAACTATCCTTGAATGCCCTCCGTTAAAAATATTCTCTGTTCGATTTTACAAGCATAATAAAGTTGCTAAAGATGTTCTCGTCGAGAGCTTTGATAAAGAACTTAAAAGAAAAGTGAAACTTCCAAAAAAGAAATCTAAAAAGATTGAGGACATTAAAACCGACGAGTTTGAAGATGTTAGAGTTATCGTATATTCACAAGTTAAAAAAACCGGTCTGAAGAAAAAACCCGACATGATTGAAGTTGGTCTTAAAGGAACCCTTGAAGAAAAAATTAATTTTATAAAAGAAAATGTGGGAAAGGAAATTTCTGTTTCGGATTTATTTGAACCTGGTCAGCTTGTTGATGTAAGAGGATTGACGACGGGAAGAGGACTTGTTGGTCCAGTTAAAAGATTTGGGATCACGCTTAAACAGCACAAATCAGAAAAAGGACAAAGAAGACCTGGAAGTCTTGGACCATGGCATCCTGCGAGAGTTACTTTTATGGCTCCACAAGCAGGGCAACTTGGAATGTTCACGAGAGCAGTTTACAACAATAAAATTATTGACATGGGGAAGGCAGAAGGAAAATTAAAGGGAATAAAAAATTATGGAAATGTCAGAACAGATTACATCATTGTTCAAGGTTCTGTGCAAGGCCCGGCAAAAAGACAATTAATAATCACTCAACCATTAAGAGCGACTAAAAAACAATTAAAGAAAAATTATGAATTAATAGAATTAAGATGAAAACAATAACAAGCATAACAAATATGACTGACTTGGAAAAAGCTTCAAACGACTTTCCTGTTGAAGTGCATATGAGTTATGGAAAAACCAAACTCTCAAACATAGGAATTATTTTAAAGAAAGATCGGAAAGGATTTTCTATGGTAAGTCTAACATTAACTGAAAATGGTGAAAGATTAGGAAAGTGTGATTACAAATTTAATCAAGTTGCAAATAGTTTTTTTCCTGATGCAAACGATTTCAACCTTCTTAAGGAAAAATCTCCAGAATATCGAACATACTTAGATAAATTAAAGGTATTTTACGAGGGGAAAAAATGAAAACTCAAATAATGGATATTGACGGAAAAAGCAAGGGAATAATTGATTTGCCAAAATGCTTTTCTGGAAAAATCAGAGAAGATATTGTTGCGAAAGTTCTTGAAGCCAAAAAAAACAAACAGCCTTATGCTCCGTCGCCAGTTGCGGGGAAACAGCATTCGGCGAGCGGAATTTTAACTCACCGAAGAAAAGTTTGGAAAAGCCAGTATGGTAAAGGAATATCAAGAATTCCAAGAAAAATTTTCTCGCGAAGAGGTTCTCAGTTCAATTGGGTCGGTGCGGAAATCTCGAGCACAAGAGGTGGGCGAAGAGCACATCCTCCAAAAATTATCTCTATGATTAATTCTCTAAAAATAAACAAAAAAGAATTACGAGTAGCTTTTATCTCTGCAATTAGTGCAACAGCGAATGAAAAACTAATAACTGAAAAATACGGAAAACTTAGCGGGAAAAAATTGGAAAATATTCCAGTAGTTATTGAATCAAAAATTACAGAACAAAAAACAAAACATATTCTTGAAACTTTAAAAAAGATTCTTGGAAACGATGTTTTCGAAGTTGCAACCAAAAAAAGAAAAATAAGAAGCGGGAAGGGAAAACTAAGAGGAAGAAAATACAAAAGCACTGCTGGAGTTTTGGTTGTCGTCGGTAAAAACGAGAAATTAAAAACAAATCAGTTTGATGTTGCTACTACGCACAACCTTGGAATTGTTGACTTAGCCAACGGCGGTCTTGGTAGATTAACTGTTTATACTGAAAAAGCAATTAAAGAATTAGGAGAAAAATTCAAATGAATTTAAAACCAATAGTGACGGAAAAAGCTGTAATGATGATTGAATCACATAATGTTATTACATTTAGAACAGACGAGAAAGAAACAAAAGACGATATCAAAAAAGAAGTTGAAGATTTGCTTGAAGTTAAAGTTGAAAAAATCCGAACACTTGTTAAAGGAAATAAAAAATATGCTTATGTTAAATTAAAGGAAAAATTTCCAGCTATTGATTTGGCTACGAAATTAGGATTGATATAAATGGGAGAAAAAGAAATAAAATATTTTGGAATAGAAAAACCTGAAGATATAGAAATTATAGAAAAAGGCAATGTGGTCAAAACTGACATAGGGGATTTAGTTTTTAAGAAAAAGGCACATGGTGCGGATTTAAGAGGAAAATTAAAAGGAGAATTTGTTTTTATTGGAAGAGGGAAAAGCATATACTCAAATATTGGATTTTCATTAGACATTGATGATATTGAACCACAAGAAGACGAAACTATTAAATTAAAATCTCTTATAGTAATTAATTATGATTCTGCTAAATTTAGTGTAAATCCTTTTGGAAAAGATTGGATTATGAAAGTTAATTACAAAGAAAATCAAAAACTTTTGAGGGAGTCTGGATTATAAAATGGGAAAGCGAATAATTTCACAAGCTCGGGGGAAGGGTTCAGGCACTTATAGAGTTAGCAAGAGGGCGTTCAGATTCAAACTTCAGTATCCGAAAAAACTTGAGGGCACTGGAACAATTGTTAAATTATTCAACTCTACTGCGCACACAGCTCCTCTTGCAAAAATCAATTACAGCGAGGGAAGTTTTTATATGCCTGCATTTAAGGGAATGATTGAGGGGGGAAAAATTAATTTCGAAGGAAATGAAATTAAAGACGGAAACATCATGAAATTGAAAGACTTGCCAATAAAAACTCACATATACAATATTGAATCGCGTCCTGGTGATGGAGGAATCTTCATAAAAACTGGAGGGAATTTTGCAGTTATAAACAGAATTCTTGGGGAAGATATTTTGGTATTGATGCCATCGAAAAAAGAAAAAAAATTCAATGGAAATTGCAGAGCCGTCGTCGGAATTATTGCTGGAGCAGGAAGACTTGACAAACCATTCGTAAAAGCTGGGAAAAAATTCCACCTTAAAAAATCAAAAAGTAAATTATGGCCTAGAACATCTGCAGTTAAGATGAATGCAATCGACCATCCGTTCGGTTCAGGAAGAGGAAAGAGAATAAAAAGCAAGATTGCCAAAAGAAATGCTCCTGCAGGAAGAAGAGTTGGTTTAATAAGACCGAGAAGAACAGGAAAACAGAAATAAAATGGAAATAACAAAAAAACAATTTACATTCAGGGGAAAGACAATTGAAGAACTTAAAGCACTAGATGTTAGAGAATTTTCAAAGTTTTTAACTGCTCGACAACGAAGAGCTGTATTGAGGCAATTCCAAGAGATTGAAAAATTCGTAAGCATTGCTAAAGAAAAACAATCAAAAAACAAACCGATAAAAACTCACGCAAGACATTTCATTATTGTTCCAGATATGATTAGAATGAAACTTATGATTCACAACGGGAAAACCTTTGTTCACGTCGATGTTATTGAAGAAATGCTTGGGCACAGATTTGGAGAATTCGCTCCAACACGTCCTAAGATTAAACACGGAAGCGCCGGATTAGGTGCAACTAAAGGTTCAAAATCTAAAGCCAAAAAATAAAAAGTTAAAATGACAAACACAGAAAAACCCTCGACAAAAGCTGAATTGAAAAAACACGTAGCATCAGAGGTTCAAAAAGATAATCCACACCCAGTTACAACTCCAAAAAAAGAAGAAAGCCAAGAAAAACCAAAAGCAAAAGTTGTTACAAAACCCAAAGTCAAAAAAAATGAAGCAGTTATTAATTCGCATTCGTTACCAATCTCAACAAAATATTCGATTGCAATTTGCAAGTTTATCAAGGGAAAAAGAACTGGAGACGCAATAAGAAATCTTGAAAATGTTCTTGCTCACAAAAGAGCAATTCCGATGGGCAATCTAGAAGTCCCGCATAAAAAAGGAAAGGGAATGGCTGGAGGAAGATATCCTAAAAAAGCGACTGAGCAATTTATTAAATTATTGAAAAACGTCGTCGCCAACGCTACAGTGAATGAAATAGAAGAGCCAGTAATCAGCGAGGCTATTGCAAATTTAGCTTCAAGACCTTACGGAAGATTTGGGAGAGTTAGAAAAAAAAGAACTCATGTTAGAATTGTCGTGAAGGAAATGAAAAGTAAACCACAAAGTGGACGCTCGCCGAGTACCCTAAAGGGCATAAACACAGTCGCTTCGCATAAAGAAACTAAAACGGAGGAGAAGAAATAATGGAAGAAAGAAATACTGTTAAATTTAAGAAAGACGAATTTGAAGTTAGAGAAAGCATAAAGAAAAGTCTTGGAAAAGGAAAAGTAAGCAAAGTTAGAATAGAATATACTCCTGTTGGAGAAAAAATAATTATCTCGACGCATAAACCAGGATTGGTCATCGGAAGAAAGGGAGAAAGAATTGATGAACTCACTCAAATGATTAAAACACAATTCAAGTTTGACAACCCTCATATAGAAATAGATGAAGTTAAACCCGAGTTTGACGCGCAAATAAATGCCGACGAGATTGCACTTGCTTTGGAAAAATTCGGCCCTCTTAAATTCAAGGTTATCGGATACAGAACATTGCAGAGAATTATGAATGCTGGAGCACTTGGTGTTGAGATAAGACTGCATGGAAAACTTCCAAGCTCGAGGGCAAAACAATGGAGATTCGCTCAAGGTATTTTAAAGAAAACTGGAGACAGTGCGAAAGTCGTCGACAGAGCTCAGGCATCAGCACACACAAAACCAGGAGTAGTTGGAGTAAGAGTTAGCATATTGGCTCCAAACATAGTCTTAAAAGACAAAATAATTATCAATGACGAGGTTATTAAAAGGTTAAAAGAAAAAGCTATGGAAATTGAAAATACTAAAACAGAACCTAAAAAAATTAAATTGAAAACAAGCACCGCTCGGCGTGCCCCAAAAAATTTGAATGCGGGGGCAAAAAAATGAAAAACCTTCCGTATATAATAGTTACTCATAGTACTGAAGAAAAATATTTAGTAGAAATAGAAAAACATTTAGGGATTTGCAAAGAACAGAGGGGGCCTGTTTCAATATTGATGGAAAATGGGAACCAAAAAACATATAGTATAACTTACAAGGAGAAGAAAAAATAAAATGGCGACGATAAAATATTCAGAGATAAAAAAAATGGGAAAAGAAGAACGGGAAAAGAAATTAAAAGAATTGCGATTGGAATTAGTCAAAGCAAAAGTTAATGCGACAAAAACAGGAAACTCCAAGGCAAGTCAAATTAGAAAAATAATTGCTCGAATATTAACATTCAACTCTGCTGAAAAGGGAGGGTTGAAACAGAAATAAACCATGGAAATATGTCCAAAATGCGGCTTGCCTGAGCAGGCTTGCGTGTGTGAGCAGATAGTAAAAAGTTCACAGAAGATAAAGATAACGACAGACAAAAAACGATACGGAAAAATCGTGACTATCGTTACAGGATTCGACAGTGGCATCGACATGAAGAAAATCGCGAAGGCTCTGAAAAACGAGCTGGCTTGCGGAGGAACTTCAAAAGATGACATAATTGAACTCCAAGGAGACCACAGGAAAAAGATAAAAGAACTGTTGGTCAAACAAGGGTTCGACGAAGAATCTATCAGTGAATAAACAAAACACACAAACCAAAAGAGAAAAACAAAATGAAAACAAAAAACACAGAGAAAAAACCAGAAAGAAATATCCAAAAGTTGGAAACAGCCGAAGCTGTATGCTCTGACAAAGATTGCCACATTCATGGAAATCTAAAAACTCGTGGAAAAATATTCGAAGGAAAAGTCATTACAAAATTTCCAAAAAGAATTGCGATTGAATTTGAAAGAATGATTTATGTTAGAAAATATGAAAGATACGCTAAATCAAAAACAAAAATTCACGCAAGACTTCCAATCTGCATGGACAAAAATATTCAAATAGGAGACTTAATAAAAGTCCAAGAATGCAGACCATTAAGTAAAATCATCCATTTTGTAGTTATTGGAAAATTGGAGGGGAAAAAATGAAAGCAAATAAAAAAGTATATGTTGGAGAAACACCTTGTGGATGCGGATGTGGATATTATTCATCAAATCCCACTTTTATTGAGACTAAAGAAGGAAAAGTGATAGAAGAGCAGGTATTAGCCCAAAGCAATAATCCTAAAAATTTAATACAAAAAGTTTCAATAATAACAACCCTTGACAAAGAAGATAAAAATTATCAAAAATATAAACAAATACTGGGGGCACAAAACTAAAATGAAAGCAATATCAGCAAGGGCAACAGCAGGATTGAATCTTGGAGCAATGATGGTTTCGTCAGACAATAGCGGAGCAAAAATAGTGAGACTTGTTGGAGTTAAAAGGGCTAAAGGAAGAAAAGGAAAACAAGTTTGCGCGAAAATTGCAGACCAAGTTAAAGTTAGTGTTAGAAAAGGAATTCCAGACATGAAAGGAAAAATATTCGACGCCATATTGATTAGACAGAAAAAACCTTACAGAAGATTAAATGGGGAAAGAATTGGATTTGAAGATAATGCCGTCGCTATTTTAAAAGACGACAAAGGAAATCCAAAAGGAACTCAAATTAAAGGACCAGTTGCAAGGGAGGTTTTGGAGCGATGGCCATCTGTGGCAAAAATAGCTTCGGCGGTATATTAAGATGAAACAAAAATTTTCGACGTCGTGGAAGGCGAGTAGCCAACCAAGAAAACAAAGAAAGTATTTAGCTAATGCTCCATTACACATAAAGAAAAAATTAATTCGTGCGAATATTTCAAAAGATTTGAGAAAAAAATATAGCAAGAGAAGTATCGCTGTGATAAAAGGGGATGTTGTTAAGATTATGCGAGGGAAATTCAAGAAAAAGCAAGGAAAAGTTATTGAAGTTAAAACAAAACTTGGAAAAATATTCATAGAAAATATTCAAATAAAAAAACAAGATGGTTCAAAAGTAAATGTTCCATTAAAAGCTTCAAACCTTCAGATTATAGAATTGAACCTTGAAAATAAAAACAGAAGGGATAAACTTGGAGTAAAAGGAGAGTCACAGAGCGGAAGTTCGCCGAGTACCCCAAAAGGCATAAACACCGTCGCTTCGCATAATATATCGACTTCGTCGAATACAAATCCACGCAGTGATTCACATAGTGTTTCCAACACCAAACAAATTCGGGCGCTCGCCGACACAGTCGCTTCGCATAAAGAAACAAATAAAAAACCAACGGAGAAAAAACAATGACTCACTTAAAAAGACAAATAGTTCCGAAGAGTTGGCCCTTGACTAGAAAAGGAACCAAATATGTAGTAACGCCTAACTTTAATTTGAAGGGAGGACTTCCAATGTTAATTATATTAAGAAATATTCTTGGAGTTGCTCGAACAAGAAAAGAAGTCAAGCAAGCAATACAACTGAAAAAAATTTTGATAAACAACAAGCCAGCGACAGACGAAAAAAATAATGTTTTGTTATTTGACACTCTTACTATTATTCCTTCAAAAAAGAATTATCGTGTGATATTAAATGAAAAAGGAATGTTCAATGTTGAAGAAATAAAAGAAAGTGAAATCAATCACAAAATTGCAAAAATCGCTGACAAAAAAATATTGAAAGGGAAAAAAATTCAACTGAACTTCAGCGACGGAAGAAATTTATTATCCGATATGAAATGCAAAGTTAATGATTCGGCTTTAATTAATTTTAAAAATAAAAAAGTTGAAAAGTGCCTACCATTACAAGAGAAAGCAAATGTTCTTGTTTTTGAAGGAAAGCACGCTGGAAAAAAAGGAACCATTAATAAAGTCCATAAAGAAATGAAAATGGTTGAAATGAAAGTTGGAAATAGCAACACGAATGTTTTAATTAAACAAATAATCGTGATCGAATAAAATGACAAAACATAAAATAAACCCCACTAGGGAAGTAAGAATAGAAAAAGTTGTACTTAGCGTCGGGGGAGTCGGAGAACAACTTGGAAAAGGAGTTAAACTTCTTCATTTGCTTACTGGAAAAAAACCTGCAAAAATGATGTCGCACAAAAGAATTCCTTCATTAAACGTAAGACCGAGATTAGAAGTTGGAGCAGTTGTGACAATTAGAAAAGGGGTTAAAGAATTACTTAAAAAAATGCTTATAACAAAAGATAATACTCTCAAAAAAAAGCAGTTGAGTGAAAATAATTTTTCGTTTGGAATTGCAGAGTATATTGAAATTCCCGGAATGGAATATCAAAGAGATATCGGTATTTTGGGATTTGATGTGACTATTGTATTCAAAAGAATTGGAAGAAGAGTTAAACTCAAAAAGATTAAAAGCGGAAAGATTCCTTCTAAACAAATGGTTACTAAAGAAGAAATAATTAAATTCATGGAGGAAAATTTTGAAACTAAATTTATTTAGACAAACAAAATTGATATAAAATGGCAGCAAGTGATTGGAGAAATGTATTGAAGCAACTTGAAAACAAACCGGCTGTAAAAGCAAAATTTTTGAAACACTGCAAACCACAGCAAAGAAAAATAGGAATCGCTGCGAAAAAATGCGAGAGATGCGGAAGATTCGGAGCTCATATAAAATCATACGGAATAAATTTATGCCGACAGTGCTTTAGAGAAGTTGCTGTAGAAATCGGCTTCAAAAAATATAGTTAAAATGTCACAAGATATCGTCGCTGATGCGCTAAACATGATAAGAAACGCCAAAAATGCTGGCAAAGAGATTGTCAAAATAGATAGAATCTCAAACCTACTTATAGAAGTTTTGAAAATCATGAAACAAAAAGGAGCAATTAAGAAATATAAAATTGATGGAAAAAACAAGTTCGTTGAAATTACAATCGGAGATTTAACCGAATGCAAAGCAATAAAACCAAGATTCAGCGCTAACAAAGATAAAATTGAAAAATATCGAAGAAGATCCCTCCCGGCGAGAAACATGGGAACAATGATTGTATCGACAAATAAAGGATTGATGACTCATGAAGAAGCTCAAGAAGAACAAACAGGAGGAAGCTTGATTGCTTATTTTTACTAAAATGAGAAAAGAATTATTTCAAAAAATTGACATTCCTGAAGGAATTGAGGTGCATATAGAAGGAACTTCATTAACTGTTAAAGGACGTGAAGGGGAAAATAAAAAAACATTCAAAATTGGAAAACTTGATTTTGAAAAAAAGGGGAATCAAATTGTCATCGGAAGCAAAACTTCTACGAAAAAAGAAAAGAGATTAATGAACACGCTAAAATCCCATGTTGAGAACATGATTAAAGGGGTTCAAGAAAAATTCGAATACAAATTAAAAATTTGTTTCAGCCATTTCCCAATGACTGTCAGCACCCAAGGAGATGAAGTGACAATTAAAAATTTCTTGGGAGAAAAGATAAGTAGAAAATTCAAAATTCCTAATGGAGCGAAAGTTGAAGTTGGAAAAGATTTGGTTACAATCACCTCGACAAATAAAGAACTTGCTGGACAAGCTGCGGCAAATTTTGAAGCGTCGACAAAAGTCGGTAAAAGGGATAGAAGAATATTCCAAGATGGAATTTTTATAATAAATAAAGCGGGGAAGGAAATTTAATATGGTAAAAAAATTCATGCGAAGAACCTGGAAAAATTATTCTAAACTTGGAAGAGGAAGAAAGAAAAAACAGGTTTGGAGAAAACCTACTGGGCGAGATAATAAAATGCGAGAGAAAAAGAAAGGTTATCCAGCAGTTGTGAGTATTGGTTACAGAACAGACAAAAAAATAAGGAATACTATTGAAAACAAAAAACCTAAGATAGTAAATAACTTAAAAGATTTAGAGTCTATGAAGAAAAATGAAATTGCTATTTTGAGTAGAATTGGAAAAAAGAAAAAAATGGAAATTGTAAAAAAGGCAAAAGAAATGAAAATTGAAATTCATAATTTAAATATTAAAAAATGGTTGAAGAAAATAAATGCACCGCTCGGTGTACCCCAAGAAGGGACGAGTACTTCTTCGAAGCCCCAAAGCACGGAATTAGGGGGTAAAAAATGAACCTAAGTAAGAAAAAAATTTTGGCAGCTCATGCATTGAAAGTTGGAAAGAAAAGAATTGCATTTGCGACGTCAAGACTTGCAGATATCAAAGAAGCCATCACCAAACAAGATATTAAGGATTTGCACAAAGATGGAGCTATCTTTATAAAAGAAATAAAAGGCAGAAAGAAAAGAGATAAAAAGGCTCCGAAAAGAAGTCCGGGAAATGTGAGGAAAAAAGTAAATAAAAGAAAACAAGAATATGTTATAATGACAAGAAAACTAAGAAAACACGTCGCTGAAATAAAAAAACAAGGAATATTGTCTGTAGGAGAAATTAAAGATATGAGAAAGAAAATAAGAAACAAAGCATTTAGAAGTAAAGCTCATATGAAGGAATATGTTGGAGGACTAAAAAAAAGATAATGGGAACAATAGTATATACAAATTTAGTAGAATTATTATTAGAAGACGGAAATAAAACTGAATATGAAATGGTCGAAGAAGCGGTTAAAACATTCGGATTTGAGGATAGAAGTAAACTTGAGCATGAAATTAAATTTCAATTAATGATGAGAAGCGATGAAATTATCCCGGTTGATGGGGACAAATATAAATTAACAAAATTAAGTGATTGTTCAATAACTGGGAGAAAAGCATTTTTAGATATGCTTAAAGATTGCTCAGAAGATTATTTTGAAGTTCATCCAGAGATTAAAAAACTAAAAGAAGTTTTAGAAACTAAAATTATAAAATGAAAACATTAAAACGAAGACGACAACAAGGAAAAACAGATTATTTGAATAGACTTAAATTGCTTAAAGGTAATTCTCCGAGAATTGTTTTTAGAAGAACTAACAATTATTTTACTGCTCAGTATGTCACAAGTAAAGCGGCTCAAGATAAAATTGAAATTGGAATCGACACGAAAAAATTACTAAAATATGGCTGGCCAGAAAAAGCTAAATCTGGATTGAAATCCACTCCTGCTGCATATTTCCTTGGAATTATGATAGGGAATCAAATAAAAAGAAACAAACTTGAGAAACCAATAGTTGATTTTGGTATGCTTCGAGTGATGCACAAGGCAAAAGTTTGCGCTTTCCTAAAAGGATTAATTGATTCTGGAATAGCAATAAATTGCAAAAAAGAAGCTTTCCCAACTAATGAAAGAATAAGAGGAGAACATATGAAAACCAAAATCCCATTCGACGAAATTAAATCCAAAATAGAAAAAGCATAATGGCAAAAGAAATATCAATTGACGAGCAAAAGGCAGAACTGATTCTTGCTAAAGAAAAAGAAAAGGAAGTTCTTGGAAATTCTTTGCCAGAATTAGAAGAACCAAAAAAAGAATCGTATCACCGAGGCAGACCTGTGAGAAAAACTCGTGAGGAAGAAGCAACTGAGGCACTTGCAGCATGGGAACCAAAAACAAAACTAGGAAAAGAAGTTAGAAGCGGAAAGATTAGGAATATCGACGAGATTATTGATTCTGGAAGAAAAATTTTAGAAAGTGAAATTGTTGATAGCTTGTTAAAAGTTCAATCAGATTTAATTTCAATCGGTCAAGCTAAAGGAAAATTCGGTGGAGGAAAAAGAAGAGCTTGGAGACAAACTCAAAGAAAAACAAAAGAAGGAAATGTCGCATCATTTTCAACTATGGCAGTAATCGGCGACGAGAAAGGACATGTTGGAATTGGTTCGGGGAGAGCGAAAGAAACCTTGCCTGCAAGAGACAAAGCTATAAGAAAGGCAAAACTAAATATAATAAGGATTAAAAGAACTTGCTCTGGATTTGATTGCGCTTGTTCAGAATTGCATACAGTTCCATTTAAAGTTACAGGCAAACAAGGAAGCGTTGAAGTTACATTAATTCCTGCCCCTCAAGGAACAGGATTGGTCGTCGCAAGCGAACTAAAAAAAGTATTAAAACTTGCAGGAATCAAAGACGTTTACAGCAGAACTACCGGAAAACAAAGAACTACTTTTAATCTTGCTAAAGCATGCATGAACGCTTTGGAAAAAGCGAGTGCCGGAGGAAAAAAATTATGAACATTAAAGTAAGTTACGGGATACATTATTTTAAAACAGAAACAAAAGAATATTATAGAGAAACGCACCCAATAAAAATAACCAGTTCAATAATAGAAGAAATATCTTCTTCAGATGAAGAGATGCGTGTATTACCGAGAGGGTTTGATTTTGTTAAAATAAAAGAAAAAGAATTAAATGGGTTGAAAATAGTTTATGTTGATAAAAATACAAGGAGTGAATTATGAAAGCAATAGTAAGAATACGAGGAATGGTTGATGTAGAACGAGATGTAGCTGAAACTTTCCAAAGATTAAATCTTTTAAGAAAATACGCGTGCGTTGTTTTAGTTAATCCTGCAAAAGAACAATTGGGAATGTTAAAAAAAGTTAAAGATTTTGTTGCTTTCGGAGATATCGACGACAAAACATTCACTGAACTGATTGAAAAGCGTGGACAATTAATTGATAAATCTGGAAATATTAACGCTAAAAAAATGGTTGAAGAATTGAAAAAAGGGAAAAAATACAAAGAGTTAAATCTAAAACCTTTTTTCAGATTGCACCCTCCAAGAAAAGGAATTGGAACTAAATTACATTTTGGAATTAAGAACGGAGTTCTTGGAGACAACAAAGAAAAAATAAATGATTTGATTGGGAGGATGTTGTAAAATGAAAGACGTTCAAGGATTTGTTTTGGGGGGAAAATCTGAGGGATATGAAATTGTTATAGATAAATATAGTCTTAACAAAAAAGAATACATTATGACGATAAAAAAAATTTTTGGGGATGGGTTGGTTCGTGGGGATAGAGAAACTCCAAGAATAGCAAAAAGGACATATCAAATATGCGAAGGTAATAAAATTGCTGAAAGATTGAAATTAATCAATGAGATTTGCATTATAAAAAACAAAGATTTAAATGAATACGACAGATTATCTGAAATAATAACTAACAATTTAAAATGAAAACGTTATCAAAAAAATTAATAGAAGAAGGAAGCTTTGTTAAAGGAGAGACTATTGATACGACTATAACTTCTCTTCTTGAAGGAGTAGCAAAAATAGCCGACGCGTCTCCTGGAAAAATAGATTTGATTATTAGATATACATTGGAGGGTAAAACAAAAATTTTTAAAAAAACTTATACTCTCAAAAATGAGGTAGCTAAAATAAAGTGTGAAGATATCCCAAAAAATCATAAAGATTACTCTAAATATTCAAAAATATTAGAAAACAATTAAAATGAAAACACACAAACGCCCAAAATCGTCGAGAATGCACGGAAGAAAAAGAGGAACTCATGGAGGCGGAGCTAGAAAGAAACGAAAAGGTTCTGGACACCGAGGAGGAAAAGGGATGTCTGGTTCTGGAAAGCGTGCAGACCAGAAAAAAACGCTTATAACTAAGTTGTATGGGCATAGTTATTTTGGAAAACAAGGAGTAACTAGTCGAGGAACACTGAGAGATAAAAGAGACAGAATAAATATAGAAACAATCGATAAAAATCTTGACAAATACGGGAAAAAATCTGGAAATAAATTTGAAGTCAATTTAGAGAATTACAAAATTCTTGGAAACGGGCATGTTCAAAATAAGTTAATTATAAAAGCTAAAGAAGCTTCTAAATCTGCAATAGAAAAAGTGAAAAAAGCGGGTGGAGAAATTATTCTACCTACTAAAGCACCCAAGGGTGCGCCCCGAGAAACTTCTAAAGAAGTTTCTACTAGGGGCAAAGTTGAGAAAAAAAATTAAGCTGAAACCTTAACTTCTTTAAATAAATCTTCTTTGGTTAATTGCCAAGCAAGCTTAATTATATTTTTAACAAAAGAATTTTCCATGTTGAATTTGTAATAATCGGATTTTCCAATTCTTCGAGAAATAACAATTATTTTTTTTTCAATTAATTGTGGAAGAATTGCTTTCAAAGAATTATAACTAATTTCTGACTCCCTTGCAATTTCAGTTAGAGGAAAATCGAAAAAATGATTGCCAATAAAAAAATCTAAAATTCTTAATTGAGGGGTGTCCCCACAATATTCTAAAAAGGCTGATTTATTTTCTTTTTGTTTCATTTTCGATGAAGAGGGATAGATACTATCCTACTCACTCACTTACTTACTTAGATACTATCTTTTTAAATGTTTCTATAATAGTTATAAATATTTCAAAGATAGAAACATTTAAAAAATACGAAATTCATTCAAATTCATGTCCATTGAAAAAGAAAAAGCACAATTGATGTTTAAATTAGCATTTAGTAAGAAAAATTGGGGGGCGAAGTATGATCGTCTTGAACATTACAAACGATTTCAAAACCTTAAACAAATAATTAAAGAGTTGGTAAAAAAGAATTGGATGTGCATTCAAAACAAGCCAACATTTACGAGCATTTCATTAAATCCGGCATATAAAAAAGAAATCCTTGAATTTATTGAACATGAAATGCCTCATGTAAAAGGAATGATAAAATAAACCATATCAAAAACCTTTAAAAATAACCTTTCTAATTAATTAATATGAGCCTACAAAAAATATTTGAATTTATCCCAGAAGTGAGAAAACCCGAAGAGAAAAAATTGGGTTTCAATGTAAAAATGAAATGGACTCTGATTATTCTTGGGGCGTTTTTCATTCTCGCTAATATTCCGCTTTTCGGACTTTCGTCGAATGCTCTTGAAAGATTCGAATACTTGGCTATAATTCTTGGAACAGATTTTGGAAGCATTATCTCTCTCGGAATTGGTCCAATTGTAATGGCTTCAATTATTCTTCAATTGTTAACTGGGGCAGGAATTATTAATATTGATATAACTACTACTGAAGGAAAAAGATTTTTCCAAGGAGTGCAGAAACTTTTGGTTTTCTTTTTTATAATTTTTGAAGCATTAGTTTATGTTCTTATGCAAGGCCTTCAAGCGGTTCCTGGTTTTGCCGGGCTCGTCGTGTTTCAATTATGCCTTGGGGGAATCGCGATATTTTACATGGATGATGTTATGCAAAAATGGGGTTTTGGTTCTGGGGTAAGTTTGTTTATTGCAGCAGGAGTTTCTTGGAGAATATTTACAAGCGCATTCCAATTTTTAGACAGCCAAGGAAGAAATTGTCTTGTAGGATTTACCGAGGGAAAAACAGCATGTTCGGGAAAAATACTTGTGTTGATTCAATCGATAATCACTAAGTTCCCTGTAGAATTCATGTCAGCATTCGGAGCTATTCTTGCGACTATTCTAATTTTCTTATTAGTTGTTTGGGTTCAATCTTTGAAAGTTGAAATTCCATTATCCTTTGGTAGAATTCGAGGGTATGGGGTTAAATGGCCCTTGTCTTTTTTCTATGCTTCAGTTATCCCAGTTATTCTTACTGCTGCTTTAATCGCGAACATTCAACTATTGGGGGGACTTATTGAAAATGCCGCGACTCCGTGCTTGAATGAAGCGACTATTGAATGCGTGGGCACGGCGAAATTCGCTTCTCACTTTACTTTCTTAGGACGTTTTATTGATGGGCAAGCTATTTCTGGTCTTGCTTTCTGGATGCATTCGACAAATATTCTTGACCTAATTATTCGCGGGGGTTTTGCCTCAAAGTATTTGCTTCAGGGCTTCACACATGCATTATTTTTTATGTTTTTCTCGACGATATTCGCAGTTTTCTGGGTAAAAACTTCTGGAATGGATCCTAAATCTCAGGCAAGAAAAATTGCCGCTTCAGGATTGCAAGTTTCTGGTTTTAGACAGGACGAAAGAATTCTTGAAAGCATTCTTGAAAGATACATAATGCCTTTAACAGTAATGGGAGGGATGTCAGTCGGTATTCTCGCTGCAATTTCTGATTTATTCGGGGCGTTGGTTTCAGGAACTGCAATTCTGTTGGTGATTATGATTATGTTCCAGTTCTATCAAAACATTGCACAACAACATCAAGTCGACATGAATCCGGCGATGGCGAAATTCATGGGTGGAAATTAAAAGATTAATCAGAATATTTTTTTTCTAAACTCCAACTTCCCCTCAGGCGATATCCCCTCGGTATTTCTCTAGAAATATTCTCGTATGCTTCTACTAATTCCTTTGCTTTAAAATAAAACTCTTTATCAAATACTTTAATTGTTCTTTCGGATATGGAAACAAACGCCTTTAGTTTCTTCTTAACATCTCCAATAATAAAGTCAAAATCAGAGGGAGATGAATAAGTAATTTTTTCTCCAGAAAGCATTTTCGAAGTTAAATCTTCCATCTCTTTTATTTTTGATTCCAATATTTTCTCTTTTTTGCTTTTATCAACAATTTTTACCATAACTTATTTATTCCCTAAGGGTTTTTAATAATTTCTATACTAAGATTTAAAAACAAACTTTCCCATATATTAAAAAGACATGGGAATAGAAAATTTATTGACGGCAAACCCGAAAGTTAGTATTACGGTTATTTCTTTCTTAGTTACATTCGCTATGACGCTGGTTACAAAAAAATTTACTGACCAGAATAGAATGAAAGAACTTAAACAAATTCAAAAGGCTTGTCAAATAAAACTCAAGGACGTCAAAGGAGATATTAAAAAACAAACAGAAATCAACAAAGAAATGATGGGATGTTCTATGGAATTGATGAAGCATTCTTTCAAACCTATGATGTTTACATTTATTCCTTTAATTTTTTTATTTTGGTGGATTAGAGGGATTTATACAGATATTTTGTCGGGATGGATTTGGTGGTATATTGGAGTAAGCATTGTGTCTAGCATAATTCTTAGAAAAACTATGGATGTTGTGTGAATTTGAAAGATTGAATTTATTAATAATATTCTTCATCAATTTTTCTCTTATTTTGTAACTATTTGCCCATTTTGCATAAGCTTGCCAGCCTCGAAAAATCTCCAGAAACTTACTATAATTTATTTTTCTTTCATTAAACAATTTTATTTGTTCTACTATCTTTTTAACATTTCTTTTTCTTAATAATCTGAAATAATAAAAAATCCTAAATCCTACAAAATCAACTCCCCTCGATAAATGAATAATTTTTGATTTCTCCAAATGCAGTTCTAATTTCAGCTCTTCTTCCAAAAATTCTTCAATTTCTTTTTTCCAATTTTCTAATTGCTTTTTGGATTCATGCAGAATAATAAAATCATCAACATAGCGAATGTGATATTTGGCTTTTAATCTATGTTTTACAAAAAAATCCAAGTCATTAAGATAAACATTGGCGAAAAATTGAGAAG